>DASPKR010000755.1:0-6914 GCA_035627975.1 Pyrinomonadaceae bacterium
TAGGGGAGCGTGATGAGCCCTACGCCCGACGAGCCTGTGGCGTAGGTGAAGGCCATCTCGCCCGCGTTGCGGAAGAGCGGGTAGGTCTCGTTCGAGAGCGCCGTTACGAAAACGTCAACGAGGCCGTCGTTGTCGTAGTCGGCCGCGTCAACGCCCATGCCGGCGAACGACTTGCCGTTCTCGTCGTAGCCGACGCCGGCGAGGAGCGCCACGTCCTCGAAGGTTCCGTCACCCTGGTTGCGGAAGAGGAACTGGCGCGCGTTGTCGTTTGCGACGAAGATGTCAGTGTGGCCGTCGTTGTCAAAGTCGGCGAAAGCGACGCCGAGCCCCTTGCCGTCGGGGTCTGCCACGCCCGCGCGCGCCGACACGTCCTCAAAGGTGCCGTCCGGCTTCTGCCGGAGGAGCACCGGCGAGGCGCCCTTGAAGTTGTCGGGATGGCAGTAGGCGCGCATCTGCGGCGAGCCGCAGTGGAGGTCGCCGCGCTCGAAGTCCCAGTCCATGTAGCGCGCGACGAACAGGTCGAGCCGGCCGTCCCGGTCGTAGTCGAGCCAGCCCGCGCTGGTTGACCACCCCGACGTGGCCGCGTTCGTTCTGGCAGTCACGTCCTCGAAGCGGCCGTCGCCGCGGTTGCGGTAGAGAGTGTTCGCGCCGTAGGCGGTGACGTATAGGTCTGTCAGGCCGTCGCCGTCGTAGTCCGCGGCGGCCGCGCCCATCGAGTAGCCCTCGCCGCGGAGCCCCGCGCGCTCGGTCACGTCCTCGAAGGTGCCGTCCGGCTTCTGACGGTAGAGCCGGTTCCAGAAGCGTGCGTCGGTCTTGCGCGGCGCCGCGCCCTTCGGCATGGGGTCGAGGAGCTGCGCGCCGTTGGTGAAGAAGATGTCGAGCCGGTTGTCGTTGTCGAAGTCGAAGAGGGCGACGCCGCCGCCCATCGTCTCGGGCAGATACTTGCGCGAGGTGGGCGAGGCCGAGTGCCGGAAGTTTATGCCGCTCTGCGCCGTGACGTCCGTGAGCGTGACGGGCGACTGCGCCTGCGCGGCGGCGGGTGCCGTGCGGCGCGCGGGCGGGGCGGTCTCGTAGGCGCGGCCCGTGCGCGGCGGGGGAGTCTGCGCGGGCGTCGGCTGCTGTTGCCGTCGGCGCGCGCTCGCGGGCGCGGCGAGGCAGAGCGCGGCGAGCGCGAGCGGCAGGAGCGCACGTAGCGCGGGCAGGGCCGAGGGGCTTTTCGTTACCGGCATGAGCGGCTATGATGCGGGCAAGCTTCGCGGGAGACTTCGGCGCGCCGGGATGCCCTCGGCCGGCGCGCCGTTAGGTTGCCATACTACAGCCCGGCGTTGTCCCCCGACAAACGGGCGACCATCTTGACTACGGAGGGATGCATAGATGAGGTTAGCCAGAGACGGCTTCAGGCTCTTTCTCGCCGTGCTCGCGCTCGCCGCCGCCGCGCGGGTCGCGGGCGCGCAGGAGACGCCGGTCATACTCACGGGCTCGCAGCTTCTGCGCGTGGTGCCGACGGGCTTTTACTTCGAGGGGCAGAGCGCGCCGACGCAGTTGCGGAACGCCGCGGCGGCGCGCTTCGGCCAGAGCCGCCACGTCATCGCCGGGATGGTTGACACTTCGGGTTACTCCTCGGAGATTCGCGCCAAGTACGAGGGCTTCTTCATCACGGACTCGTCAGTCTCGGTCGGCGGCGAGGGGCTTTCGGCCGGCGCCTACGGCTTTGGCTTCACTGACGACGGCAAGTTCAACCTCTTCGACGTTGGCGGCCGCCCCGTCCTCACTGCCCCGACGACAAGGGACGCGCGCCTGCGACGCCCCCGCCCGCTCATGATGACGAGGGACGGCGACGCGGT
This sequence comes from Pyrinomonadaceae bacterium, assembly GCA_035627975.1. Lineage (GTDB taxonomy): Bacteria > Acidobacteriota > Blastocatellia > Pyrinomonadales > Pyrinomonadaceae > QHXN01. The sequence continues at coordinate 1,845 of DASPKR010000755.1, forward strand.
GCGCCTCTACAGCGGGCGCAGCTACGTCGCGATCACCCTCAGGTAAGGCGCGTCGTCGTTCAGTCGCCCCCCTGCGCTCCGGGGTCGAAGGTCATCCAGTAGTCGCGCGGGTATATGCGGTAGAGCTTGGCGTCGTCGCCCTCTACGGTCTTCAGGTACTGCTCGTAGGCCGTGAGCTGCTTCTCGGGGCCTATGACGTAGAAGATGCCGCCGCGCACGTCGCGCGCTCGCGTGCCGTAGCCGGGCAGTATGCGCGCATAGACCTGCCCCATGCGCCGGAACAGCTCGTCGGAGAGGTTCGGCGAGCGCCGCAGCTCCAGCAGCGCCTGACGGAAGCGGCGGACGGTCTCGGGGGGGACGCCGTCGGCGATGTCGGCGGCCATCGCCTCGCCGCGCGCCTCGTAGGGCGAGGCGGAGCGGAACTCGCGGAAGGCCAGCGCGATTGCGTACTCGACGAGGCCCGGGTCGGGCTTCGCCTTCTTCAGCTCGCCGATGACGAAGCGCAGAGTCTGCGGAAGCTCAGGCGTGCGCTCTGCGTAGTAGCCTATGCGGCCCGTCGCGGGCGAGCCGCGGAAGCCGTTCGAGTAGGCGAGGCCCGCCCCCCAAGTCTTAATAAAGATGCCGTGCGCGCCGCCGCCCGCGTAGAGGCGCGAGGCGAGGTAGTCGAGCAACTCCTCCCGGTTGTCCGCCTCAGCGTAGCTGACCGAGGGGGCGGAGTTGAGGAAGACGCCGCCCTGCGTGTTCGGGTTCATCAGGCCGACGAAGACGGGCGTCTCCTTCTCGCCCACGCGGCCGCGCAGCCGCGACTCGATGAGCCTAACTTCACGATACTTCGCGGGCGCGAGCGGCGCGTCTTCGAGCGCGGCGACTAGGGAGCCCAAGCCCTCCTGCAACTTCGCCTGCGTCGCGGCCGAGCCTACGTAGAAGAGGCGCGCGCCGCCGGTCTTGAGCAGGCTCTTGCGGACGGCGTTAAGGTCGGCGAGCGCCTGCGCGGGCGGCACGAGAAGGTCGTGGCGAATCTGTAGGACTAGGTATCTCCAGTCCTCGGCGAGCGTCTCGTCGGGGATGTCGGGCAGAATTTGTTCGAGGTCTTTGGCGGCCTCGACGGCCAGAGCCTTCGCGCCCGCGGGCAGTCGGCCGAAAGCTTCCGAGTGGCGCTCGACCGCGGGCGCTATCTTCGCCGCCTCGCCCTTGCCCTGCATGTGCGCGAGCAGAGCCTTCAACTCCTCGCGCCTCCGCTTGAAAGCGTCGGCCGCTTCGGCTTTAGCCTCAGCGCGCGCCGAGCCGTGACCGACGGGGTCGCCGAGCAGCAAGCCTGCCGACGAGAGGCTGTTCAGGAAAGCCGAAATCGCGTCGCGCTCGGCGGCGGCGCCCGCGTCCTTTAGCATCCAGCGCAGGCGGTGGACGTTGTGCGCTTGGGTCAGGAACGAGTTGGTCGCGAGCAGGAGCGGGCTGTCCTGCCGCCAGTAGGCGTCGGCCGGGTCTGTCACCCAGTACTCCTCCGGCCCCTGCATGCGGTTGCGCATGCCGCTTAAGGTCTGGTCAACCACGTCGCGTATGCGCGGAAGGTTCTCGGGCCGCCAGTCGGGGCTCGTGAGCACGAGGCGCATCCACTCGACGGCGCGGCGCGCCTCCGCCTCGTCGTTGCCCGAGCCGCGCACGACCAGCTCTGCGCGCCGCGTGCGGAAGTTCGTGCTGAAGTAGGCGTTCAGGGCGAGAATCTCTTTACGCAGCGCCTCGCTCATCTCCTCGAAGGAGATGGCTTTGCCGTCGCGCACGACGCCCGTCTGCGAGACGAGCGCCGGGAGCATCGAGACGTATGCGAGCTGCTCTTGCGGGACGCCGTCGAGGCGCAGCGCCATCCCGACGGTCGCGCTCGTCATGTTCTCGAAGTTCGAGGCGACGAGAGGCACGCCGCCCGCGAGCTTCGAGACCTTGAAGTCTAACTGGTCGTCGAGCGTGAGCGGCGGGCTCTCCAAAAACTTGAGCGTGCTCGACTGCTTCGCCAGTCTCTCCAACTCCGCCGTCTTGGCGTCGTACTCCTCGCGGAAGCGCTTGAGCACCGCCTCGCGGTCGCCCGCCGCGAGGCCGTAAGCCTTCGCTAGCCTCTCAAGCTCGGCGGCGCTGCGCGCGCTGCCGGCCTCCTGCTCCTGCTTGATGAGCTGCGGCCTCGGCACGGCGGCGACGCCGTAGGGCGCCTTGTCCGCGAGCCCCCACCGCGCGATGCGCTCGCGCCAGACGTTCCGGCCGCCCGCGAGCAGCTTCTCGACGTTGTCCAACTCCGGCTTCAGGGTGACGGACTTGCGGAAGCCGGGCGTGCGGTTGAGGTCTTGCAGGTGCGTCATCCAACCGGCGTCGGACGAGCGGAAGCCGAAGCCCGGCGGCGAGTTGACGAACTTAGAGAGAGCGCGGCGGTTCTGTATGACGCGGTTGCGCAGCCGCGAGTTGAACTCGGTAAGCTCCGGCGAGTTGTCGGGGAGCGCGGCGATGCGCTTCATCTCGTCGAGAATGCGCTGCCTTATGTTGGCGATGTTCTCGGGCGTCATGTAGGCCGGCGCCACGTCCGTCAGTCCCACATAGACCGGGTTGCCGAGAACCATCTCGTCGTCGAGGAAGGCGAAGACGCCCTTGGCGCCCGTCTCCATCGCCTTCGTCTTCGTGTCAACGAAAATCTTGTAGAGGTTCGTCGTCGCGTCGCCCGCGACGTTCGACAGGAAGAGGTTCAGGAGCGCCTTCTCCTGCGTGCCCAGTTCCAGAGTCGCGGGCCAGGCGAACATGACCCAGCCGGGCTGCTGCTCGTTCTCGTGCGGGTACTCGACAAGCTCTATGACGCCGGAGGGGGCGGGCTTCGCCGCGGGCAGGTCGCGCTCGGAAGGGAAGCGGCGCGCCTCCCGTTTGGGCTCAAGCCGGTTGAGTATCTGGTCGAGGCGCGAGAGCACGTCGCCGAGCGCCATCTCCTTCGGGAACGAGGCGACCATGCCCATGTTGCCGAGCCGGTAGTTGTCCGCGTGGAACTTCCTTATGTGCTCGGGGCGCATCTCGCGTATGGCGGCGGGCCAGCCGCCGGCCGAGAGCGCGAGCGGGTGCGCAGGGCCGTACACGAGCTGGTTGATGGAGCGGAAGAGGCGGAAGACGGGCCGGTCGTAGGAGCTGACCATCTCCTGATAGACCGTGCCCTTCTCTTCGAGCCGCAGCGACTTGTCGGCGGGGTTTTCGTTGTAGCCCCAGTGGCTCACCTCGCGGTTTATCTCCTCGTCGGAGTAGTCAGGGTGAAGGAGCGAGTCGGTCTGGCTCTCGAAGAGCTTGTAGAAGACCTCGGGGCCTGCCGCCGTGTGGAACTGATAGACGGTGCGCCACTGCATCGTGAAGGCGGTCGAGCCGGCCAGAGACATGCTCTCAAGGCCGGAGTGAGCGCGCCCGGCGTTGCCCTTGCCGAGCAGGAGGTGCTCCTGCGTGTGCGGCTCGCCGCGGTCGGAGACGGGGAAGGAGTTGACCCAGAGGAGCGCCTGCGGGACGGACTGGATTTGCAGGAAGTCGAGCGTGAAGCCGGTCTGCTGGTGGCGCAGGCGGGCGCCGAAGGGCCGGTCTGCGTCGTTCAGGTAGAGCGCCTCCGCGCGGAAGCCGTTTACGACCTTCCCTTCGGTCAGGGATTCGAGTGACGCAGCCGCGCCGCCCCCCTGCCCGGCCGCGGCCGGCCGCGGGGCCGCGCCCGCGAGTATCGAGCAGACGAGCAACAGCGCCGAGGCGAGCCGCAAGGGTCTTTTCGTTCTCATCGAAAACTCCTGTCACAAGAATTGAAGCCGGACGGAAAGAGTGGGCCGTATGCCCAGATGCTATCCCTCCCCGCCGCCGACGGTCAAACAGTGAGCGGGCGGCGGGTGACAACGGGCCTGCGGCGAGTTTAGAATCCCCTCGCTCCCGTCTCCCGTCACCCTTCGGGCTTCAGTCAATCAGGGCATTTATGAATCACATCAGGTATTCCGTCGCGGCCTGCCAGACAGATTTGCCGAACCCTGTGGAGCGCCGGGAGATGCGGCGCAACACGGAGAGGATGCTCTCGATGATTGACTCGGCCGTGGCCGGGGCGGCGCCGTTTTTGCCGGTGCGGCTTGTCGTCTTCCCTGAGTTCGCGCACGCGGCGCCCGTGTTCGCGAGCGCCGCGGAGCTTCTCGACAAGCTCGCCGTCCCAATCCCGAACGAGCACACCGAGGCGCTCGAACGGAAGGCGCGCGAGCACCAGATTTACATACAGACGGGGACGATGCTCGAATCCGACCGCCGCTGGCCCGGCGTCGTCTTCAACACCACCTGCCTCGTCGGCCCCGAAGGCGTGCTCTACAAGTACCGGAAGGTCAACACCTGGATTCCCTACGAGGTTCACGCGAGCCCGCACGACCTCGAAGGCTACGACGAGCCGCTGTTCCCCGTCGCCGACACGCCCATCGGCCGCATAGGCTGCGCCGTCTGCTACGACTGGCTCTTCCCCGAGGCCATTCGCCAGCTCGCCGCGAACGGCGCGGAAGTCCTCGTGCGTGTCTCGGCCTACATGGATCCCTGGGGCGCGACGCCGCCGATGGACTGGTGGACTGTCGTAAACCGCTGCCGCGCCATCGAGAACACGGCCTACGTCGTCGCGGCCAACCAGGGCGCGAGCCTCAAGCACTACCCGCCCTACTCCTGGCCGGGCGGGAGTCAGGTCATAGACTTCGACGGGCGCATGCTGGCCGAAGCGAGCCCGGGGCCGGGCGAGCGCATCGTAGTCGCGCCCGTTGACATCTCCGCCCTCCGGCACGAGCGCCGGGCGCGCCGCGGCCATCACATGCTCGCCCACCTGCGCACGGAAGCCTACCCCGTCTATCGCGGCCACATCTACCCGCCGAAGCTGGGCGACGGAGGCGAGGCGCCTCACTCCTACGAGCGCAACAACCTCCTCATAGACGAGTCAAAAAAGCGACTCCCGTAGCAGCCGAAATTTAGGTTTTTGGATGGGGCGACGAAAAGTTGAACAGGCGCGGGGCCTCGCATGCGGAAAAGGGCTCGGGCGCCCGTCACGCCTCCGCCTGTTCTCGA
>DASPKR010000756.1:0-5313 GCA_035627975.1 Pyrinomonadaceae bacterium
GAGAAGCTGCCCGCCGCGTGGGCGCGCTCGGGCGTCGAGTGGGCGCTGGAGCCGAGCGGCGAGATAATCCCTTTAGGCGACAGCGTGTTCATACCCGACTTCCGTCTGCGCCGCCCGTCGGGCGCGTTCGTCCACCTTGAAGTCCTGGGCTTCTGGACTCCGCGGCACCTCACGGAGCGGCTCGCAGAGTTCGAGCACGCGGGCGTCGGCAACTTCATACTCGCCGCCTGGGACGAGCTGCGCGGCAGCCGCGATCCCCTGACGAGCGTCCCCGCGAACGTCATCGTCTTCAAGAAGAGTTTAGACCCAGCCGTGGTCTGCCTTTTGGCCGACCGGCTCGCCGACGCCTAGCCCTCGACTTCGACCTTCCAGACCTCTTCCGTCAACTGCGTGGTGCGTATCTCGACGGGCAGGAACCGCTTGATGACCTCGATGTTGGTCGTGGTGTGGAGCGAGAGCGGCCCCGTGGTGTAGGAGCCGCCGCCCGCGAGCGCCATCGGGATGAGGAGCTGGTCGGCGAGGTGCTCGCCGACGGGCGCGCCGATTTCGAGGTAGCGCCGCGCCTCCTCGACGACGCGCGAGGCTATCGTCTCGGCGCGCACGCCGCGCTCGCCGATGCCGGTGAAGACCTCGGTGAGGTGCTCGCTCTCTATCTGGACGGTGAAGACGTTGCCGGGGCTCACGGCGTTCGTGGAGGATTCGAGCTCCAACTGGTCGAGCGTCCAGCCGAGCTGCTCGCTCGCGACCGCAAGCTCGCGCTCGCCGACGGGCTCGGGGAGGTTGACGACGAGCGCGCGCGCACGCTCGGAGAGAATCGCGCCGCGCTCGACGATGTCTAAGCGCGAGAGCTGACGGCTCGGCTCGACATAGACGTTGAAGCGCCCGCCGCCCGGCGGGTAGAAGCCGTAGCGCTGTAGCTCGACCGTGACCTGCGGCCCGGAGCGGTTGACGAGCGGCAGGAATGTCTTTTGTATGAACTCGAAGGGCGGCGCGTGGACGTTGTGAGTGCCGCCCTCGAACATGAGGAGGCTCGGCTCGGCGGCGGTCAGGAGCGGCGGGAGCACGGCCTGAAGGACGAGCATCGTGCTTCCGGCCGTCCCGACCGTGAAGCGGTACTCGCCGGGAGTCACCTCGCCCGGATGGAACGTGAACTCCTTCGAGCCGACCGAGGCTCCGTCCACGCGCGCGCCGCCGATTGCGGCCGAGGCCGTCACGGCCGTCAGGTGCTGGCGCTGAAGGCCGGGCTTGGCGCGCCGCGCCCTCACGTTATAGACGCGGAACGCCTTGCCCGTGACGAGCGAGAGCGCCAGCGAGGTGCGTATGATCTGCCCGCCGCCCTCGCCGAATGAGCCGTCTATACTCAGCATAAAGAAGAGGCCGGGGAGAAGACTCGCTTTAACTACCCCTAGCCTCTCATTCCTCCAAATCCTTCGGCCTGACGAGCCATTCGAGGCGGCCGGAGCGCTCGGGCCGCAGCTCCGACCACTTCTCGATGTCTAGCCGTATGCGCGCGAGCGCGGCCGTCGGCACGCGGCGCGACTCGCCCGTGAGCAGCTCTATAAGCTCCTCGGTGCCGGGGTTGTGGCCGACGACTAAGACTTCGTCGGCGCTCTCGTCGGATTGAGAGACGACTTCGACCAGGCGCGCGGGTGTCGCCTCGTAGATGCGCTCGTCGAAGCGCAGGGGGGCCGTGATGCGCGCGGCCTCCACGACCAGCTCGGCCGTCCGGCGGGCGCGCTCGGCCGGCGACGAGAGCACAAGGCCGGGGCGGAGCTTGCGCTCCAGCATGTGCCGGCCCATGAGCGGGGCGGCGCGCAGGCCGCGCTCGTTCAGGGGGCGGTCGAAGTCCGCGAGCGAGGGGTCGCCCCAGCTCGACTTCGCGTGGCGCAAAAGCAGCAGTCGCTTCATCGCTCTTTAAACTTCAGGCCGCGTCCCCGCCCGCCTCGTCCTCGACCGTCGCTTCGTCGTCTTCATCGTCATCCTCCGCGGCGGAGCCCTCCCCCGCGCGCGGGCGGCGTATGGCCCTGAGCGTGGCGAGGGTGTCTTTGCGCGAGACGCGGCGCTTGCCCTTGCCCTTGCGCGTGCGGCGCACGACGTCGCCGACGGAGAGGATGCCGACGAGGCGGCCCTCGCCGTTGACGACGGGCAGGCGATTAAACTGGTGCTCGCGCATCACTTCGAGCGCCTCGCGCACGTCGTCAACGTGCAGGCACGTGGCCACGTCGCGCGACATCACTTCGGAGACGCGCACGTCCGAGGCGTAGGCGCGCCTCGTCGCGAGCGCCATGCAGATGTCCCGGTCGGTTATCACGCCGACGGGGCGGCCGCCCTCGCCCACGACGGGGACGACGCCGCAGTCGCGCCGCCACATGACGGCCGCCGCCTCGGCGAGGCTCGCGTCGGGGCCGCACGCCTCCACGTTGTGAGTCATCAAGTCCTCTACGAGCATGTTTCGGCACTCCTCCGAAAAAATTCGCGCGCCCCTGCGGCTCATGCGGCCGCCGGGGGCAGCGCTCGCTCAACTTCAGATGGGGTTCGCCCTGCGCGGGCGCCCGAGTCTTTTATCACAGATGGGGGGCGCGGCGTAAACCCGCGCCGGCCGCCGCGGGGCGGGCGCGTTTGTTGGGCCGGCGGCGGTTGTGGTGTAATCGTGCGGGAGATAAACGCGAAGGGGCCGCGAGTTTGCCGGGGCTTAAGAGAATCAGGAAGCACGTCATCGCCTGCAAGGGCAAGGACTGCGAGAAGCGCGGCGGCCGCGAGGCGCTCCGCGAGATGAAGTCCGCGCTCAGGAAGCTTGACCTTCGCGACGGCGTGCTCATCACGCGCGTGGATTGCCTCGACCAGTGCGAGCACGCGCCCGTCATGGTCGTCTATCCCGATGGCGTATGGTACGGCGGGGTGGGCGAGCATGGCGGGCGCGAGATAGCCGCGCGCCAGATAGCGGAGGGCTCAAGGGCCGAGCGCGGCTGCGAAGTCCTGCGCGACCTGCGCGCGGTGAAAGGAGAGTGAGGCCGTCTTGGGCGGGCGCACCATCGTCGTCGGGGACGTGCACGGCTGCTACGACGAGCTTCTCGACCTGCTCGGCGCGGCCTCTTTCTCGCGCGAAGACCGCCTGGTCTGCGTCGGCGACCTCATCGTCAAGGGCGAGAAGAACCGCGAGGTGCTCGACCTGTTCATGTCAGAAGCGCGCTTCTCGTCCGTGCTCGGCAACCACGACCGCGCCGTGCTGCGCCACTGGAAGGGCGAGGGCGTGAGGCTGAAGCCCGCGCAGCAGCGCTGCGCCGAAGAGCTCGAATCGGATCGGGCGCGTTACGCCGAATACCTCGACTCGCTACCGCTCTACATAGACCTCGGCGAGCACGTCGTCGTGCACGCGGGGCTACGCCCCGGCGTAGCGCTCGCGGAGCAGTCGGCCGAAGACCTGACCGAGCTTCGCACGCTCGGCCCAGACCGCACCAGCCGCGAAGGGGCGCCCTGGTACGAAGCCTACGACGGCGACAAGACCGTCCTCTTCGGCCACTGGCCTATGAGCCCGCCGCGGCGCGGCCCGCGCGCGATAGGCTTGGACACCGGCTGCGTTTACGGTTTTCAACTCACGGCCTACGTCGTCGAGGCCGGCGAGTACGTGACAGTCCCGGCCCGCCGCGCCTACTCCCGGCCGCAGGGCCGCGTCGCCTGACGGGCGCGCGGCATGGGCGCGGGCGCGCGGTCTCTAATGTCAAGGCGATGATCTCATACGGGCAGCACCGCTTTCCGGGGAAGCTCTTCGTGGTGGAAGGCACGGACGGGAGCGGGAAGTCAACGCAACTCGCCCTTCTCTACCAGTGGCTCAGGGCCGAGGGGCGCCCCGTCTTCTTCTCCGAGTGGAACTCTTCTCCGCTCGTAAAGGGGACGACGCGGCGCGCCAAGAAGCGGCGCCTCTTCACCCCCACGACCTTCTCGCTCCTGCACGCAACGGACTTCGCCGACCGCACCGAGCGCGACATCATCCCTCCGCTCAAGGCCGGCGCGATAGTCCTCGCCGACCGCTACATCTACACTGCGTTCGCGCGCGACGTTGTGCGCGGCTGCGACCGCGCGTGGGTGCGCGACCTCTACCGCTTCGCCGTGCGCCCCACGGTCGCCTTCTTCTTCCGCGCGCCCTTAGACGTTGCCATTGACCGCATCGTGTCGGGCCGCCCCGAGCTTAAATACTACGAGGCCGGCCTCGACATGGGGTGGGCAGACGACTCGGAGGAGAGCTTCAAAATCTTCCAGGGAAAGATTCTCGAAGAGTACGACCGGATGGTCGGCGAGTTCGGGCTGACCGTCATTGACGCGACGCGCTCGATAGAGCGGCAGCAGCGCGAGATGCGCAAGATAGTCATGCGACACCTCGGAGACGAGGACGGGGGTGACGCTTGACGCGCGAGGCCGCCTTCTACGGGACGCCTCTGCCCGGCGCCGAGCACGAGCCCTTGAGCGGCAAGCTCATCGTCGTCGAAGGCACGGACGGCGTCGGCCGCTCGACGCACACGGCGCTGCTGCGCTCGTGGCTCGAGTCGCGCGGCCACGCCGTCATTGACACAGGCATGACGCGCTCCGTGCTCGCCGGGCGGGGCCTGAAGGAGGCGAAGGCGGGGACGACGCTCGGCCGCCTCACCATGCAGCTCTTCTACGCGGCCGACTTCGCAGACCGTTTGGAGAACGAGATGCTGCCGGCGCTGCGCGCGGGCTTCGTCGTCCTCACCGACCGCTACATCTACTCGGCGATAGCGCGCGCGGTCGTGCGCGGCGTTGACCCCGGCTGGCTGCGCTCCATCTACGGAATCGCGCTCGTCCCCGACCTGATTCTCTACCTGCGCGCGTCTGGCGCCGAGGAGCTCGTCTCGCGCGTGCTCTCCTCGGGGCGGAAGTTCGACTACTGGGAGTCGGGGATGGACTTGAACCTGGGCGAGGACTTCTACGACAGCTTCGTGGAGTACCAGACGCGCCTGCTCCGCGAGTTCGACCGAATGAGCGGCGAGTACGGCTTCCGCACCGTTGACGCCTCGCGCACGATACGCCGCGTCGCCGCAGACCTGCGCCGCGCCGTCGCCCGCGTCATAGACGGCGGGGAAGAGTAACGGCCTGCCTCTCATGAAGCTCGCGGCCATAGACATCGGCTCGAACTCGATAAAGCTCGTCGTGGCCGAGGCGGCCGCCGGGGGCGACTCGTTCTCCGTGCTCGCGCGCGAGAAGGAGGTCGTCAGGCTAGGCCACGAGACGCTCACGCAGGGACTGCTCTCGCCGGGCGCAATAGCCCGCGCGGCCGAGACCGTCGGGCGCTTCCGC
>DASPKR010000757.1:0-3794 GCA_035627975.1 Pyrinomonadaceae bacterium
TAAACTCGGGCGCGCTTTTAACCTTGCCCGGAGCGGCTGCGCCCCCTTCGGCGCGAAGTTTCGCCGACAAACATGAAGACAAACAGAAAAGCCCTCCGCCTCGCGGCGCTGCTCGCCTGCTCGCTCGCCTCCGTCGCACTAACTTTGCCAGCCGCCGCGCGACCAGCACGCACGCAAACAGCGCCCGGCGTTACGGCCGGGAGCGTGAGGATAGCTACCTTGATGCCTTCGTCGGCCGCGCTCGCCGAGATGGGCGCGGCGATGCGCGAGGCTCTGGCCGCCTACTTCGAGGAGTTGAACAGCCGGGGCGGCGTCCACGGCCGCAAAATAGAGTTGAAGGTAATCGAGGGCGGGGCGACGCCTGCGGCGACTGTGGCGAACGTCTCAGCTCTGTCGGCGCGCGAGCCGGTCTTCGCAGTCGTCGGCGGCATAAGCGCGGGCGCCGACACGGAGCTCGCCGCGCTGGCCGAGCGCGAGGGGCTGCCGTTCGTCGGGCCTTCGACGCTCATACCTGCGGCGGGCGCGAGCCGCCGCGTCTTCTACATACTGCCGGGCGCGACCGAACAAGCTCGCGCTCTCGTCAACTTCGCGGCCGCGTCGCCTGCCCTCAAGGGCGCGCGCCTGGGCGTCATAGCGTCGGAGTCGGAGCTTACGTCGGCCGCGGCCGCGCGTGCCGAGGAGCAGGCGAAGAGGGCGGGCATCTCGGCGCTCCCGCGCGTGAGCTACCCGCGCGGGAAGTTCGACGCCGCGCGCGCCGTCTCGGAGTTGAAGAAGGCGGGCGCCTCTGTCTTGGTCGTGCTCGGCGAGGGCGGCGACGCCGCGGCGCTCCTGCGCGAGGCGGCGGCCGCGGGGTGGTCGCCGCACGTCCTGACGCCGGCCATATTCACCGAGCGCGACTTCATCGCGAGCGTGCCGTCCGCGTTCAAAGAGAGGGTCTTCGTGGCCTTCCCGAGCGCGCCGCAGGATGTTACGCAGGCCGGCGCCGCAGAGTTGGGCGAGCTGCTCGGCAAGTACAAAGTCGCGCGGCGCCACGTCGCCTCCCAGCTCTCGGCCGTGGCGGCGGCGAAGGTCTTCGCCGAAGCGTTGAGGCTCGCGGGCCGCGAGTTGACGCGCGACGCGCTCGTAAGCGCGTTGGAAGGCTTACGCGATTTCGACACGGGGCTCACGCCACGCGTAAGCTTCGGCCCCGGCCGCAGGGTCGGCGCGGCGGGCGCTTACGTCCTGACGGTTGACACGGAGTCGAGGCAGTACACGCGGCCCAACTGGGTCACCGCGGAGTGATCGTCGCTTACGAATTTTTTAAGACGAGGGAAAAGACAAAACTGATGGTCAAGCTCTTTAACACGACGCTTCTCGCGCTCGCGCTCGCGGCCACGGCCGCCGCGTCGGGGCAGGCTACCGGAAAGCGCCCGGCCGCGCAGAGGCAGACGCCCGCCGGCGCGCGCCCGACGCCCCCGCCCGCGCGCCCCGCCACCGCTCCTGCCGCTCAGACGCCGCCTGCCGCCGCGACGGCGACCGCACCCGGCTCCGTCTCGGCGCTCTGCGGCTGTGAGGACAAGCCGCTGCCGGCCGTGCTCGCCGTCGTCAACGGCGTGAAGATAACGCCCGCCGACCTGAGCCCCGAGACGCAACAGAGGGTCGAGCAGTACCAGAGGGAGGTCATCGAGGCACGCAAGAACGAGCTCAACTTGCAGATAAACTCCATACTGCTCGAGGCTGAGGCCAGGAAGCGCGGCGTGACGACGACGAAGCTGCTGGAAGACGAGGTCGTCTCCAAGACCGTCAACCCGACCGAGGCGGACGCGCGCGCGTACTTCGAGCAGAACCGCGCGCGCATAGAGTCGCAGGCCGGCCGCACGCTCCAGTTCGAGGAGATTAAGCCGCAGGTAGTAAACTACCTCCTCGGCCAGCGGCAGCAGGAGGCCGCGCAGAGGTTCTCCGAGCGCCTGCGCGCGGCCTCAGACGTGAAGGTGAACGTCGCCGAGCCCACGCCGCCCGCCACCGCGGCCGACCGCGCGCGCGTCTTCGCGACCGTCGCCGGCAGGAACATAACCTCGGGCGACGTGGAGGACGCGCTCCGGCCCCTGATAGCGAGCGTGCAGGAGGCCGTCTATACCCTGCGCAATCGCGACCTCGAAATGAAGATTAACGACATCCTGCTCGAAGCCGAGGCGCAGAAGCGCGGCATGACGGCGCGCGCCCTGCTCGACGCGGAGGTCAACACGAAGCAGCCCGTCGTCACGGAGGCGCAGGCCCTCGACTTCTACAACAAGAACAAGGAGCGCGTGAACGGCGACTTCGCGCAGCTCAAGTACCAGATCATCGAGTTCCTCGAAAATCAGGAGCGGGCCAAGCTGAACGAGTCGCTTGCCGACCGCCTGCGCGGCGCCGCGCAGTTGCAGAGCTACCTGACGCCGCCCGTGCAGCCCGTCTATGACATCTCGACGGCCGACCAGCCCTCGAAGGGCAACGCCGCGGCCAAAGTCACCGTCGTCGAGTTCACCGACTTCCAGTGCCCGAGCTGCGCGCAGGCCCAGCCCGTCATCGAGCGCCTCATCGCCGAGTACGGCGACCGCGTGCGCTTCGTCGTGCGCGACTTCCCGCTCGCGCAGCACGCCGACGCCCGCAAGGCCGCCGAGGCGGCCGAGGCCGCGCGCGAGCAGGGCAAATTCTGGGAGTACGTCCCTCTGCTCTTCCGCAACCAATCGGCCCTATCGGTCGCTAACCTCAAGCAGTACGCTACATCCGTCGGGCTCGACCGCGCCAAGTTCGACGCGGCGCTCGACTCGGGCAAGTTCGCAGCACAGGTAGAGCGCGACTTACTCGACGGGCAGCGCGTCGGCGTCTCGGGCACTCCCACGCTCTTCGTTAACGGCCGGCGCGTCAACGGCATCACATACGAGGCGATAAAGGCCGCGATAGACGAGGCGCTGAAGACCGCGAAATAAAACCAGGCCCTGCGGGAGATTCGCGGGCGCGGCTCGTTCCGGCGGGCCGCGCCCCTTTCATTTGCGCGCGGCGGATCCGCAACATCGTAATTTATTCACGAAATTGTGCCAACGAAAGAGGGGCCTCGCGCGTCTAACACCGTTCGCCTCCGACGCGCTCCCCCCGGAGGGGTTTGCGTGGAACTTTCCGCCCGGCCGGGCGGAATCGGTAAGGTTGGGCTCCCCTTCGGCGGCGCTCTTTCCGCACAGGTTTTGGAACAATACGTGCGGCAGGCACGTAGAAATACTGTCACTCGACGGCCGGGCGCCTCGGTGCCCTCTCACCTTTGAACAGTCGGAAACTTAAAGCGCCGGTCGCAGCTTCTACGGGGCCAGGCGACCAGGGGAAATTCACGAAATGGGTAAAATTAAGGCGATTTTCCTCGCCTCCGTCTTAGCGCTGGCCGCGTGCGCGGCCGCAGTGGCGCAGGCGGCGCAAGACCCCGGCATCACGGCCAACGGCGTCATCGGCGAGGTCGTCGCCGTGGACGCGGGCGCCAAGCAGCTCTTCGTCAAGACCGACGCCGGCTCGGTCGTCATAGTCTCGGTCGCCGACAACTCGCGCATAATCCGCAACCCGCCGGGCGAGACCGGCGTCGAGAAGGCCAAGCCGATGGCGCTGGCCGAGATGGGCGCCGGCGACCGCGTGTTCGCGCGCGGCGCCGTCTCGGACGACCGCAAGACGGTGATGGGCCGCATCCTCATCGTCAACACGAAGTCCGACCTCGAAGCCAAGCGCGCCGCCGACCGCGCCGAGTGGCAGAAGCGCGGCATCGTCGGCGTCGTCTCGGCCGTCAACCCGCAGGC
>DASPKR010000758.1:0-9004 GCA_035627975.1 Pyrinomonadaceae bacterium
CCCTTACCGCGCGACTCCGGGGGGCCGATGATCGTGCCGGTCAGCGCGGCGCCGTGCCGCCACTGTATGCGGTGAAGGCCCGCGAGCCCTACGTGCTCGCCCGCGAGGGTCTCGACGGCGAAGACGATGTCGGCCGGGTGAGCCTCCATCTTCCCCGCGACGCGGTCGAAGAACTCCTCCTCGGCGGCGCGAGCGAGCGGCAGGTCGCCGCCGAGGATCGTCTCAGTCGTGTCAGGGTCGTTCATCCACGCCAGCACGTTCGAGAGGTGCTTCTCCTTTTCGAGCGGCACGAGCCGCACCTTCTCGCCCTCCCACCCGTAAGCCATCGCCCACCTCCCTCGATTGTGGTCTCACTCAACACCCCCGCGTGAGGAAGAATTAAACGCGAAGGCGCCATTAAGAGTTCTCAAAACGGTCGGCGCCGGCGCCTTCGACTCGGTTGCGGCCGGCCTGCTTGGCCTGGTAGAGGGCCTCGTCGGCGCGGGCGATCATGTCGTTACCGGACTCGGAGTCGCGAAGCTCGGCCGCGCCGACGCTGACGGTCAGCGGGAAGAAGCGGCGCTCGTCGCCGAAGAGGCGCTCGGAGGTGGCGAGCCGGATTTTCTCGGCGATGGCGAGCGCGCCCTCCGCGCCGGTCTCGGGCGCGAGCACTAAAAACTCCTCGCCGCCGTAGCGGCACACCACGTCGGAGCCGCGCACGGCCTCGGTGAGCACGCGCGCCATCTGCGCGAGCGCCGTGTCGCCCGCGGCGTGGCCGAAGGTGTCGTTGACTGACTTGAAGTAGTCGAGGTCAATGAGGAGGCACGCGAGCGGGCGGGAGTAGCGGCGGGCCTCGGCCAGCTCGCGCTGTAGGGCGCGCTGAAGGCCGTAGCGGTTAAGGAGCCCCGTGAGCGCGTCTGTCATGGACATCTCGCTCGCGGCCTGCGCGCGGCGGCTGGCCTCGTCGGCGCTCTCGCGCAGGCGGTCGCGCTCGCGCTTGAGCCGTATGGCTACCCGGACGCGCGCGAGCAGCTCCTCGACGCTGAAGGGCTTCGAGATGTAGTCGTCGGCGCCGAGCGCGAGGCCGCTCACCTTCGTCCCCGTGTCGTCCAGCGCGGAGAGGAATATGACGGGTATGTCGCGCGTCGAGGGGTCTTCCTTGAGCAGCCGGCAGGCTTGCAGGCCGTCGAGCACGGGCATCATCACGTCGAGCATGACGAGGTCGGGCAGGAGCCGGCGGGCCGCCTCGACGGCCTCGCCGCCGTTCTCGGCCGTGTGTATCTCGTACTCCTCCCACTCGAGCCTGCGCTTGATCAGGGCGAGGTTGACGGGCTCGTCGTCGGCGACGAGTATGACGGGCGCGCGCTCGCCCTCGGCGGCCGGCGCGGCCGTCTCGGTTTGAGTTTCGGGTCTCATACAAAAATTCCCGCGCGGCACGCGACGCCTGACTTACGAAGCGGCGCGGCACTCCTTACGCATCGGGGCTTGAGGATGCCAACGGGGCCGTGAGGGCTAACGGGCAAGTTGTCGGGAAGGGGGCTTGAACCGTTCCCGAGTATCTTAGAATAGAAATCCGCGCACCGTAAAGGCGCCTCTTTATGTTAAGCTGCGGCGCACTTGTTCCATAGAGGCCCGCGCCGCCTGCCCGCCGGCACGCGGCGCGGCCCCACGCCCTACGGAAGAGGACGACACTTCATGCGACGACGCGAAGGTGACGGTTGCCCCGTCTGGGGCGCTCTGCAAGTCCTCGGCGACAAGTGGACGATGCTCATAGTCCGCGACCTCGCGCGCGGCCCGCGCCGCACGACCGAGCTCCTGTCGGGCCTCCACCCCATAAGCAGCCGCACGCTCATGGACAGGCTGCGCGACATGGAGTCGGACGCGCTCATCGAGCGGCGCGACCTGGGCGGGAGCCCCCCGCACGTCGAGTACGCGCTCACGCGCCGCGGCCTCCTGCTCACGCCGCTTCTGGCCGCGCTGCGCGACGCGGGCGAGGCGCTCGACTGCAACGCCTGCGACGACCGCCTCGCGCGCCACGGCGCATACTGCGGCGCGTGCCCTCGCGAGTCGGGCGCCTCCGCGGGTCCCGCGCCCTCGCGCCGCGCGCCCGCCGCGGACGACTCCATCGTGCTGCTTTAGACATGCCCGGCGGCGGGCCGCCATAAGTCGCGGCTAAGCCCGCCCCCGCGGGCGCCCGCCTCGCGGCCTCGCTCCACACCCCGAGGGGAACGATCATGGCAGCTACAAGCCCCCCGCACGCACCTCAAGGAGAGCCGCCGGCTCACCGGGAGAGGCGCCGGCGCGCGCCGCCGCTGCGCGACTCGGAGGCGTCGCTGATGGTCGGGCTGATCAAGGCCGTCGCGTGGCCCGCGGCCGCGGTCTTGGTCGCCGCCGCGGCGCTCCAGGCGCTCCCGAGGCCGCTGCCCGTCGGCACCCTGTCGGTCAGGCCGGAGGTCGTCACGGGGCTCGCGTGGCCGCTCGTCGCCCTCGTCTTCCTGCTGCTTCTGCGCAAGCCCCTCTCGACTTTCCTCTCGGGAATCGGGCAGCGAGTGTCGAAGCTGTCGGTCGGCGTTGTGGCGCTGGAGCTGTCGCAGGTCGCGGAGCTTCGGCCGTGGTCTGGCCCGTCGCTCGAAGACATCCGGCGGCCCGAGCCGGCGCGCTCACCCGTGGGAAGTATGCCGGGCAGTATGCTGAGCAGCATATCCGTGCAGGTTGACTGGGGCGAGCCCGCCGACTACACGATCATCAACCTCGGCGTAGGTAAGAGTTGGCTTACTTCGCGCCTGTTCATCCTCGCCGTGCTGATCGAGCGCATGCGGGGCGTGAGGTGCCTGGTCTTCCTCGCGGAGGAGGCCGGCCGCGAGCGGTTCGTCGGCACGGCGCTGCCCAGGGAAGTTCGGTGGGCTTTCGCCAAAGAGTGCCCGTGGCTCGAAGCCGCCTACGTCCGGGCCTATCATAAGGCGGTGGGCGGCAACGACCCTAAATACATGACGCATGGCTCCACCTTCATAACCACGGCCCAAGGCGGCTTGACCGTGCCCGTGGCGCAGCAACTGCTTACGTCTTTTCTCGATGAAGTTCAGGCGAAAGGCTCGCCCGCCCCGTATGCGATGATGATGTCGTCCCCGCCCGGCCCGGCGCCCGCGCACGGCGAAGACTGGCAAGAGCTGCGGCAGGGCGCACTTCGGGAGAGGGCGGCGTGGCTCGACGAGGGCAGGCTAAGGCGGATCATGGGGGATCACTTTTACGACTCGTGGTGCCCGGAGGAGATTGACGCGCCCGCCGAGGAGCGTGTGCGCCGCGTGCTGAGGAGGGCCGCGCCTTTCGTAGCCGTGCTGGGAGAGGGACATAGGTTCAAGAGCCTCGTTGACCGGCAGGCGCTGCTCGAAGCGTTGGCCGTTAAAGTGAGAAGCGAAGGCGCGGGCAAATAGCTCTTCGGGCGGGCTGAAGCCTCGCTGGCGAGTTCCGGATTCTGGAGGAAGTCTTGGACGTTCGTGAGCACAACCGGCGAGCGTGGGACATGGAGGTGGAGCGCGGGGGCGAGTGGTCAACGCCCGTGGGGCCGGAGGAGATAGAGGCCGCGCGGCGGGGGCTCTGGTCTGTGAAGCTGACGGAGACGAGGCCCGTGCCGCGCGGGTGGTTCCCGGCAGACCTGCGCGGCCTCGAAGTGCTATCGCTGGCCGGGAGCGGCGGGCAGCAGGCGCCGGTGCTCGCGGCCGCGGGGGCGCGCGTCACGGTGCTCGACAACTCGCCGCGCCAGCTCACGCAAGACCGATTGGTGGCCGAGCGCGAAGGGCTCGACGTAAAGACAATCGAGGGCGACATGGCAGACCTCTCCGCCTTCGACGACGAGAGCTTCGGCTTGGTCTTTCATCCCGTCTCGAACCTCTTCGTCCCGGACGTGCGCCCCGTCTGGCGCGAGGCGTTCCGGGTGCTGCGGCCCGCTGGGCTCCTGCTCGCGGGCTTCATCAACCCCGCCTTCTTCATCTTCGGCTCGGAGACGGACAGGCACGACGAGCTTGTGGTCAGGCACTCTCTTCCCTACTCGGACTTGCGGGACATGCCCGAGGAGGAACGCGCGCGGCTCGTCGCCTCGGGCGAGGCACTGGAGTTCGGCCACACGCTCGAAGACCAGATAGGCGGCCAGCTCGACGCGGGCTTTCACATCACGGGCCTCTACGAAGACCGCCACCGCAGCATGCGTATCGCGCAGTTCATGCCGACCTACATAGCCACGCGCGCCCTCAAGCCCGTGTAGGAACGCTCGTCAAGGCCGGCGCGCGTCAGGACGCAAGCTCGCTGGAGGGGCGCGTGTAAACGACGCCGACCTTCTCGGCGGTCTGCCCGTCCGACTCGAACTCGGCCGGGTGGTTGGGGATGACCTCGCCGTCGGGCATGATTATCTGCTCCTGATCGGCCGTGACGCGCTCGCCCTCGATTGTGACCTCCTCGCCGTCGGGCATGGGGACTGGAAGGCTGTCGAGGAAGCGCTCGGCGTCTATGGCGGCCATGCAGCCCGTGCCTGCTGCCGTTACGGCCTGGCGGTAGAAGGAGTCCTGCGCGTCGCCGCAGGCGAAGACGCCGGGGATGTTGGTCGCCATCGAGCGCCCGGCCGTCTTTATGTAGCCGACATCGTCCATGTCGAGCCAGCCGCGGAATATGTCCGTGTTCGGCTTGTGGCCGATGGCGACGAAGACGCCCTCGCACGCGAACTCCGACTCCTCGCCCGTCTCGGTGCTCTTCAGGCGCACGCCCGTGACGCCCGTCTCCTGCGAGCCGAGGATCTCGGTGACGGCGGTGTTCCACATGAAGTCAATCTTCGGGTTCTTGAACGCCTTGTCCTGCATTATCTTCGACGCCCGCAGCGTGTCCCGGCGGTGTATGACCGTGACGCGCGAGGCGTAGCGCGTAAGGAAGTTCGCCTCCTCCATCGCGGTGTCGCCGCCGCCTACGACGACGATGGGCTTGCCCCGGAAGAAGAAGCCGTCGCACGTGGCGCACGCGGAGACGCCTAAGCCCCCGAGGCCATGCGGCGCCGGCGCCTCGCCCGGCACGCCCAGCCACTTGGCCGAAGCGCCCGAGGCGACTATCAGGGTGTCAGCGCGAATCTCGTGATCCTCAGTCCAGAGCTTGAAGGGGCGCGAGCTTAAGTCAACCCTCTCGATTAAGGCCGTTAGGAACTCCGTGCCGAAACGCTTGGCCTGCTCCTCAAACTGCTGCATAAGCTCCGGCCCCTGTATCCCCTGCGCGAAGCCGGGGTAGTTCTCGACATCAGTGGTGATGGTGAGCTGGCCGCCGGGCTGCGGGCCGTGTACGACGAGGGGCCGCAGGTCTGCGCGGGCGGCGTAGATCGCCGCCGTCAGGCCGGCCGGGCCGGAGCCGATGATGACGACTTCGCGGTGGAGAGTCTCTTTTGCCATGTCTTAGGTTTTACGCCTCCTTGCGGGCGAGAGTCTGTAAGCGCACTTACAAACGAGGGCGCGGCGAACGTTTCAGTAGCCTTTTTCGCGGCGCGTGTAGTATAACTTTTCCCGCAAACGTAGTCGAATTTGACCGCCGCGACGGGCAGCCGGCCTCGAACTTCCAACCCGAAGGCCCTTCGAGCTTTAAGAGCCATTTTGAGCACGAGCCTGAACGAGAGCGGGGGCGCGCGGCCGACGATTGAGCGCGTCGCCGTGCTCGGCGCCGGCACGATGGGCCACGGCATCGCGCAGGTCGCGGCGATGTGCGGCTACCGCGTGACGCTGCGCGACATCTCGGACGAGCTGGTGTCGAAGGGGATGCGCGCCGTCGAGTCGAACCTATCGAAGGGCGTCGGGCGCGGCAAGGTGACGGAAGAGGAGAGGGAGCGCGCGCTCTCGAATTTGAGCGCGACGACGCGGCTCGAAGAGACGGCCGGCGCAGACCTCTACGTCGAGGCCGTCCCCGAGCGGCTCGATTTGAAGCGCGAGACGCTGCGCGCGGTCGAGGCCCTTAACAGCACGCCCTTCGTCTTCGCCACGAACACCTCCTCGCTCTCAATCACCGAGATAGCCGAAGGCTCCCGCCGCCCCGAACGCGTCGTCGGCATGCACTTCTTCAACCCCGTCCACATCATGCGCCTCGTCGAGATAGTCGTGGGCCGCGACACGGCGCGCGAGACGGTCGAGGCGGTGCGCGGGGTCGCAGTCCGCATGAAGAAGGAGCCGATAACCGTGCGCGACGTGCCGGGGTTCGCGTCGTCGCGGCTGGGCGTCGCGCTCGGGCTAGAGGCGATGAGGATGGTCGAGGAGGGCGTGGCCGGCGCGAAAGATATAGATACGGCGATGGAGTTGGGCTACAATCACCCGATGGGGCCGCTGCGACTAACAGACCTGGTCGGCCTCGACGTTCGCCTCCAGATAGCCGAGTACCTTTACGCCAAGCTCGGCACCGAGCGCTTCCGCCCGCCCGACCTACTCCGGCGCATGGTCGCCGAAGGCAGGCTCGGCAAGAAGACCGGCGAAGGATTCTACAAGTGGGAAACCGGGGAACAGAAGGCAGAAGGCGGCACGCAGTAGGCAGTCCGAGATGAGATTGCTTTACGGCCCCGTTGCTTTATAATCAGCCGCCTTTTGACCGCCTTCTGCTTTCCGCCTTCCGCCTTCTGTTTCGATATGAGTAGGCCGACGAACGAAGAGAGACGATTCGCGCTGAGGATGTCGCTGCGCCTGCCCATAGTGGTCTCGGGGCGGGCCGAGGACGGCGCGGCGTGGAGCGAGCCGACCGAGACGGACGACATCTCGACCCTGGGCGCGCTCTTCCACCTCAACCAGAAGGTCAGCCGCGGCGACCAGCTCTACCTGCGCGCGCACCGCCCCGACGGCTCGCCGATAGAGGCCACGGCCCGCGTCGTGCGCACGGCCCCGGCCATCTACGGCACGGCGCGCGTCGGCGTGCAGATAATGGAGCCCACGGACAACTGGCTCCGCCTCTTCGTCTCGTGGGTCGCCGACGAGCAGGCTTCGTCCTCGCCCGAAGGCGAGCAGCAACAATAACGACGGTGGCGAGCGTCGGGTGACGAGTGACGAGCTCGAAGGCAGCTTCCTGCTCCGTCACTCGTCACTTTTCACTCGCCTCTTTTTTTCGAGGTGAGAAATGGCTTCATACGAGACTCTTCTGTTAGAGCGGCGCGGGCGCGTCGCGCTGATTACCATCAACCGCCCCCAGAAGCTCAACGCCCTTAACATACAGACGCGCGCCGAGGGCGCTGCCGCCCTCGACGAGCTTCGCGACGACGAGTCGGTGCGCGTCGTCGTCATCACCGGCGCGGGCGAGAAGGCTTTCGTCGCGGGCGCGGACATCTCCGAGTTCGAGGGGCGCACGGCCGTCACGCAGCGCGACGTGATGACGGCCCGCTCGCTCTTCAACGCCGTTGACACATTCCCGAAGCCCGTGATCGCTATGATAAACGGCTTCTGCCTCGGCGGCGGCTGCGAGCTGGCGCTCTCGTGCGACCTGCGCGTAGCGGGCGAGGGCGCGCGCTTCGGCCAGCCCGAGATAAATCTCGGCATCATACCCGGCGGCGGCGGGACGCAGCGCCTCACGCGACTCGTCGGGGAGGGCAAGGCGATGGAGCTTATCTTGACGGGCGACATGATTGACGCGCAGACGGCCTACACCCTCGGCCTCGTCAACCTCGTCGTCCCGGCCGCAGACCTCGAGGCCAAGACGATGGAGCTCGCCAACCGCATCGCCGAGAAGAGCCCCGTGGCGCTCCGCATGGCGAAGGAGGCCGTCAAAGCCGCCTCGCGCTCGAACCTCGACGAGGGCCTGAGGCGCGAGATTGACCTCTTCGCCATATGCTTCTCGAGCGCCGACAAGGAGGAGGGCGTCAGGGCCTTCCTCGAAAAGCGCAAGGCAGAGTTCACCGGCAGGTAAACCCCGGGCCGAGGACGGGAGAAGGGTGACGGGAGGCGGCGTGCTTCCCGTCACCCTTCTACCCTTTCCGTCCCCGGCTTACCTGCTGCGGCGGCGTGGCCGCGCGGGCGGCGCCGCCCAGAGCTTCACGAGCGAATCATAGCCTCCGGTCGCCAGCGCGTCGCCGCGGCGCGAGAACCTTATCTCGGCGATCTCGTCGTCGTGGCCGCCGAATTCACCCAGGAGCCTGCCCGTGCGCGCGTCGAGCAGCCACACGTCCTTACTCGCGCCGCACGCGGCGAGCAGCGAGCCGTCCGGGGAGTAGTCAACCTCGTAAACCATATGGGGCTGGCCGAGCACCGTCCTCTTCGCGCCTGTGCGCGCGCCCCAGAGGATTATCGTCTTGTCGCGCGAGGCGCTCGCGACCGTCGAGCCGTCCGGCGAGAACGCGACGGACGTCACCCAGTCGGCGTGGCCGCGGAGCGTGCGCGCGAGCCGGCCCGTGCGCACGTCCCAGAGCCTCACGGCCTTGTCGCCGGCGGCGCCCCCCGTCGCCAGAAGCGAGCCGTCCGGCGAGAAGGCCATGTCGGTCACGGCGTCCCCGTGGCCGCGGAGCGTGCGCAGCAGCGCCCCCGTGCGCGGGTTCCAGAGCTTCACGACGCCGTCCCTGCCGCCCGTGGCGAGCACGCGCGAGTCGGGCGAGAACGCCACGTCATAGACGCCGTCCTCGTGGCCGCCGATGCTTCGCAGGAGCTTGTGCGTGTGCGCGTCCCACACGCGCACGTAGAGTTCTTCCTGTCCGTCGGAGCAGTCGGCGATGAGGCCGCCGTCGGGCGACGCCGCGACGCAGCCCACGCCCGGCCCTTCGCTGACGAGCGCGGCCGTCTGCTCGCCCGTCCGCATGTCCCACAGCCTCACGCTCCCGTCCTGGCTGCCCGTCACGAGCGTGCGCCCGTCCGGCAGGAACTCGACCGCATAGACGGTCTCGGTGTGCGCGTCAATGGTGAACTTCAGCCCCCACGGCTCCGCGCCGCGCCGCGCCCTTTGAGCGTGCGCCGCCGCGGCCGCGAGCAGGCATAAAAGGAGGGCCGGCAAAGCCCTCATGGCCTTTTGAAACATGACGCAAAAGTATCACCGCGCCCCCCCG
>DASPKR010000759.1:0-5301 GCA_035627975.1 Pyrinomonadaceae bacterium
GCGCCACCATCTCGCCGTGCTCGCCCGCCTCGCCCTTGAGCGCGCGCAGGCGCACCGCGCCGTCGCTCTCGGCGCCGAGCCCGGCCTCGACTTCGGCGGGCACGCGCTTGACGGCCGCGCGCGCCTCCTCGTCCCGCGCCGAGTCAATCTTCTTGCGAAGAAGGTACGCCTGGCCCGGCTGCGCCGCGGCGGCAAGCTCTTCCATCTCGCGCAGCCGCGCGCTCACGCGACCGACGCCTTCGCGCAGCGCCGCGCGCCCGACATAGACGTTGACGCCCCACTCCTCCCGGCCCGCCAGGCGCTCGACCGCCGCTAGGAGTTGTCCCGCCCTCTCTTCGAGCGCCCGCGCGATTGAGTCTCGGCGCAGGTAAATCGCGCCGAAGCGAAGCGGCACAACGCCCGCTCGGCGCGAGAAGTGCTCGACGACGCGCTCGTGCCTGAGCGCGCGCGCCGCCATCCACTCTGCGTCCGAGACGCGCTCGCGCAGAGTCTCCTCGCCGTAGGCCGAGAGCGGCACGGGGCTCGCCACCGCGGCGAGCGAGCCCTTCTCGACTAATTCGAGGCCCGCGCCGCCCTCTATGTCGGGCGGCGCCTCGCCCTCGCCCATCGCGCGCGCGAGGGCGACGCGCTCGCCCACGCAATAGACGTAGAAGGCTTCTCCGCCGCCGCCCTCGCGCATCTTCGTTCTCGTCTTACGCTCGCTCATCGGACGGGGCGCCAGCTTTCGAAATGCTTCCGCAAGGCAGCGGCCCCGCGGACTTCGCCTGGGCGCTGCGGCGCCGTGTAGATTTCTACGCTCGGCGAGAAGCGGCGCACGAACTCTTTGACCACGGGCGCCTGCGAGCGCCGCCGCTCCGCGCAGAAGCCGCAGCCGCGCGCGGCCCTCCTCGGCACCACGTTGTTGATGACGAGCCGCCTGAGCGGCACCCTCAAGCGTCCGAGGCTGCGCGCGAGGCCGTCTGTCTCTTCGAGGCTCATGCGCTCGGGGATTGCGACCGCGACGAACTCGGTCTGCGCGGCGTCGGTCAGGAGCGCGGCGACGCGCTTGATTGATTTCGAGAGCGCGACCAGCTCTTCGGCCACGCCGCCCCAGCGTACCACGTTCTTGTACTTGAGCAGCAGCTTTATGAACGTTCGCGCCCACGAGAGCGCGACGCCCGGCAGCTCCAGGAAGCGCAGAAGGTGGCCCGTGGGCGCCGTGTCGAGCACGATTGAAGCGTGCCCGCCGGCTTCGAGCAGGTCGCTGACGGACGAGAGCGCTGCTATCTCGTCTATGCCCGGCGGGGCGAGCGCGACAAGCTCGCGCATGGCCTCGCGGTCGAATTGCACCCGCCAGCGCGAGCCGCCCGTGAGCGACTCGAACAGCTCGTCAGCCCAAGCGCGGTAGCGCTCCTTCAACTCCTCGAAGCGCGCGGCCGGGTCAATCTCCTTCGCGTCGAGGTTGGCGGCGCCGCCGACGCCGCGCCGGAGCTCGCCCACCTCTTCGCCGAAGCTGTCGGAGAGAGAGTGCGCCGGGTCTGTCGAGAAGAGGAGCACGCGGCTGCGCGGGTTGAGCCGCGCCAACTCTAACGCGGCGGCCGCGGCCGCAGTGGTCTTGCCCACCCCGCCCTTGCCGCCGAAGACGAGCAGCCGCGGCGCCGGCTCGAGCGGAAAGCGTTCGGCAGAAGGAGAGCCGGACGACGTGCTCTTCGTCCTCGACGACTTCGCCTTAACCTCGCCTCCGGCCTCTTCGTCGCCGCGCCAGACGGCGCGCGCGAAGCGGCGCAAGTCTTCGGCGCCGCGGACTTCCCGCCCGAAGAGCGGCGCGCGGCGCACGCGCAAATCTTTGAACTCCCGCGCGAGGGCTTTCAGCCACGGCGACTGCATGCGCGCCCGCGCGCGGCAGAAGGGGCATGCGCCGCGCTGCCGCTCGACGCGGTTGATGATGAGGTCGGTGACAGAGACTCCCGCCTCGGCGAGCGTGCGCGAGTAGCGGAGCGTCTCCTCGACGGCCATCGCCTCGGGAATCGTGACGAGCACGAAGCCGGAGCGCGCGGGGTCTGTCAGCATCCCGCGCAGGCGCTCGGAGCGCTCGGTGAGGTCGCGCAGGAAAATGTCAACCTCGTCCTCTCGCGCGGGGCGGCCGCGCGCGAAGTGCGAGACCATGTAGCGGTGCTTCTCCGACATCAGGTCAAGCGCGCGCAGCCACCGCGAGAAGACTTCGGGCAGGCGAAGCATGCGGGAGGTGTGGCCCGACGGCGCCGTGTCAACTACGACGCGCGAGAACTCGCCGCCGCGCTCTATCTCGCTCAGCTCGAAGAGTGACATGACCTCGTCCATGCCGGGCAAGCTCAGGCCGAGCAGGTCGTTTATGTCGGCCTCGTCGAGCATCGTGCCGCGGTCGGCTATCTCTGCGAGCACGGCGCGGTGCCTCGTCTTGAACTCTTCGAGGGCGCGGGCGGCGTCCGTCTCGCGCGCGAACAGGCGCGGCGCAGTCGCCGCGCGCCCGCGGCGCGCGACCTCGGCCGTGCGGTCGCCCACCTCGGCGCCGAGGCTGTCGGAGAGAGAGTGCGCGGGGTCTGTTGAGTAGATGAGTATGCGCTCGCCGTCGGCGGCGGCGTCGAGGAGCGTGAGCGCGGCAGATGCGGCGGCAGTGGTCTTGCCCACCCCGCCCTTGCCGCCGAAGAAGATGTAACGCGCGGCGGGGAAGTCTTCCGGGAGCCCCGGGCCCGCCCGGCGCGAGCCCTTCTTCGCGGTCAAGGCTCTTCCCGGCCGGCGCCCGGCTCGTAGAAGCCTGCGCCGCCCTCCTCGTCGCCGCCCGCCTCGATGACGAGCGAGGAGGTGTCGGCTGTGTGAACCTGCCCGAGCGCTTCAAGCTGCCGCGCCTTTATCGCGCGCAGCCGCGCGAACAGCTCGGCCTCCGCCCCGGCGTACTCCTCCTCCGAGATTTCCTCCAGCTCCAGCCGCATCTGCAACTCTAAAAGCTGCTCCTTGATGACGGACTCGTCGTTCAGCTCCCTCTCGGCCAACTGCTGAATCTGTCGCATGATGAACTTGAAGCCGTTCACGGGCGCCAGCAGTATGTCGTCAATCAGGAACATGGGCGGCCGTTACGCGGTGCCTTCGCCGCGCTCGAGCTTGAGGCGTATGTGGACGAAGTTGTAGGGCGGCCAGGGGCCGGTGTACTTGAAGGAGAGCTTGCCCTCGTAGCGCGAGGCTATCTCTTTGACTTTCGCGTCGAACTCGGGCTCGCTGTCGCGCTCGATGAGGAAGGCGGCGTTCATGATCATCTTGTCGCCGATGGGCTTGTTGGCGCGCGAGGCGACAGCCGTTTCGCGCAGGCCGTCGTAAATCTGGCGCACGTAGGCGTCGGACTTCTCCGACAGGGCCGACTCTATGAGGCGGCCGAGCTGCATGCGCGCGAAGTAGGTCGAGCCCGTGCCGCGAGAGGTTATCTGCTCCTTGAGGTTTCGTATCTCCTCGCTCTCCTCCTCCAGCTCGGCGATGACGCGCTCCCTGTCCCAGTTCACCTTCAGGCCGAACTCGACCTTGCCCTCCATCTTGGCGAGCACGTCGCGCAGCGCGTCGTAGGTGCCGCGCATCAGCTCGACGATGTCCTCCTCGGTGCGGAAGAGCACGCCGAAGGCCATCGGCAGCACCGTGAACTCGCGCATGACGGTCTCGTTGACCTGCTCGTGCGCGAAGACGTTCTCGCGCGTCGGGTCATAGACCTGTATGGGCGTGTTCGAGACGACAGCCGCGAGCCCGTCGTGGTGGACCGTATAGACCGTGTCGCCCCGGCCGCCGATGCCGATGGGGCCGAAGGTGCGCGGCTCCTTCGTCTCGATGATGCAATAGACGTACTTGCCCTCGGGCGCGGGGGGCGGCGCGGGACTGGCTGCGTTCAGTTCGGTTTCGGCGCTCATGTTCCTCCCGGAAAATCCTAGCGGGCTTGCCCCCGGAAGGCGCCGGGGGCCATAAATCGGGCGGGAGAGTGCCGGCGCGACTTGCGCGTGCGCGTTGGGTTGTCGTCTCGGGGGCTCGTGCCGGGCTATAATAAGTCGCAGCCAGATTCCCGCGCAACTACTATCAGCGCGCCCGCGTGTTAGAATTCGGCGGGCCGAAACACTGAGGGCGGCCCGAGCGTAAACGTGAAGGACGGCGCCGGGCGTTTTGGCGCCACACTTGGAGAAACTTATGACCGACCAGCGTAACTGGCTTGAGCGCCTCGGCGAAAAGATACCGGGCTACAGCGGCTACGTCGCGAAGGAGCGGCGGCGCGACATAGATAAGCTGCACCGCGAGCACACGGCCGACCGCCTGCGCGCGACCAAGCGGCCGCTCACGGAATTCATGCGCGAGCTGTCCTCCTCGGGCCGCCTCTTCGAGGTCGGCCCCATAGACCGCGCGCTCAAGAAGATTGACCAGATAGAGAACCGCGTGCGCTTCGCTTCTTACGGCTACGCCGGCTTCTTCGACGTGGCGAAGATAGAGGAGACCGAGCTGGACCGCATCTACCAGTTCGACCTCGCCCTAGTCGAGAAGGTCGAGGAGCTCGAGCGGCAGGCGCAGGCTCTCGCCGGCAGGGGCTCGACGGCCGACGGCCTCAAGCAGGCGGCCGCGGACGTTGAGCGGGCGGCCGACGACCTGAACCGCGCGTTCGACGACCGTTACCGCGCCATAGAGAACTTCCGGCCCGACGGCTCGCCGGGCCAGCCGATGTTTAGCTGAAAATGACTGAGCGTTGTCACAACTGCGGCGCGGGGCTGTACGCCGGCCAGCAGTTCTGTCGTCGGTGCGGCGTACCCGTCGCGGGGCGCGCGGGCGGCGAGGCGCCGACGCAGCTCTTCCCGCAGGGCGCGCCCACGTCCGCGCAAGCAGGCGCCGCGGCGGGACAGCCCGCGGCCGGGACTTTGCCCCTCGGCGGCGCCGGCACGGACTCGGTAGCGCAGGCGCGCTCGACCGGCCACCAGCAGCCCTTGCAGTCCTTCCAGCAGACGGCGCCGCTCGCCGCGCAGCCGCCCGCGCGCGGGCGAAAGAGAGGCGCGGGCATCATAGCGCTCGTCGTCTTGGCGTGCGTCGGCGCGCTCGTGAGCTTAGGGATCGTGCTCGCGATCAGCACGAGGGAGCCTAGGGAACGCAAAGAGCCAGTGGTCGTCGTCAAGAAGGTCGGCGGGCGCGCAGCCCCCGGCGCCGAGGCGATGCCGCCCGTCCCGCCCGACATGCCCGAGCGGATAATGGAGGCGGTCGTGAGCGCCGGCGTCCCGCTCCCCTTAGACGAGCAGGGCGCGGCCGTCACGGCGGGCGAGACGGTGATAACGA
>DASPKR010000760.1:0-14812 GCA_035627975.1 Pyrinomonadaceae bacterium
CCGCCACGACGGCAGCGACGCCGAGGCCCTGCTCAGTAGGGCCAACGAGGCGCAGCGGCGCGCCGACGTGGTGCGCCAGGTGGTGATTACCCACGAGCACCTCGGCAAGGAAAAGCTAGCACGGCTCGATTGACCCGAAGTACGCGCACAACGTTGGCATGGTCGTGCGCCTCGCCTCCTGCTACAGCCTCGGCCAGGTGTGGCTCACCGGCGAGCGCGTCCCGCTCGACGTCTCGCAAACGCGCCGCCTGCCGCGCAAGGAGCGCATGAAGGGCTACGCCGACGTCGAGATAATCAACTACGACTACCCGTTCGAGCAGTTCGCCGAGTTTGGTGAAGCGTCAATCGCGCACGAGGGAGGGATGCGTTCGATGTTCAGCAGACTGGCGGCGACGGCCGCCCTCATATTCACGCCCGCCGCGCCGGCCTGCGC
This sequence comes from Pyrinomonadaceae bacterium, assembly GCA_035627975.1. Classification (GTDB taxonomy): domain Bacteria; phylum Acidobacteriota; class Blastocatellia; order Pyrinomonadales; family Pyrinomonadaceae; genus QHXN01. Next base: position 434 of record DASPKR010000760.1, read on the forward strand.
GCAGGATACTCGCACGACCGCGCAGCCGCCGCCGCCCGAAGTGGTTGCGTCCTCGGCCGGCAGCATTCGTATAGAGCGCCTCGCCACTCTCGAACAGCCGTGGGGGATGGCGCTGCTGCCGGACGGGCGCCTGCTCGTCACCGAGAAGCCGGGGCGGCTGCGCATATGGGCCGAGGGAAAACTCTCCGAGCCCGTGCAGGGCGTGCCGGCTGCGTTCTACCGCGGCCCGTCCGACCAAGGCGGCATGCTCGACGTTGAGGTTGATCCCGACTTCGCGCGCAACCAGCTCGTCTATCTCTCCTACGTCGAGGCCGCCGACCCGCAGCCCGCCGACGCGCGCAACGAGGCGGAGCCGCGGTTCGGCGGGGGCGGCCCCTCGCAGGACATCGTCGTCAGGGGCGGGGCAGTCGCGCGCGGGCGTCTGGAAGGGAACCAGCTCCGCGACGTGCAGGTCATCTGGCGGCAGGTGCCGAAGACGGTCGGGCGCGGCCACTTCGGCAACCGCCTCCTGTTCGCGCCCGACGGCAAGCTCTTCATCACCTCCGGCGAGAGGATGCGCTTCGACCCGGCGCAAGACCTCGCCTCTAACCTCGGCAAGGTCGTGCGCCTGAACCCTGACGGCTCGGCCCCGGCCGACAACCCGTTCGCAGGGCGTGAGGGCGCGCGCAGCGACGTCTGGAGCTACGGCCACCGCAACATACTCGCGGCCGCTCTCGACCCCTCGTCGGGCCGCCTGTGGGTCTTCGAGATGGGGCCGCTCGGCGGCGACGAGGTGAACTTAGTCGAGCGCGGCAAGAACTACGGCTGGCCTTTGGTGAGCAACGGCGACAACTACGACAACTCGATGATCCCCGACCACCCCTCTCGCCGGGACCTTCAGGGACCGGTGCGGACGTGGACGCCCGTCGTCTCGCCATCGGGCGCGCTCTTCTACACCGGCTCGCTCTTCGCCGGCTGGCGCGGGAGCGCGCTCGTCGGAGGCCTGTCGTCGCGCGCCATCGTGCGCCTCGTCTTCGACGGCGAGCGCGTCGCCCTCGAAGAGCGGATAGACATGAAGAGGCGCATACGCGACCTGCTACAGACGCCCGACGGCGCGCTCCTCGTCATCGTTGACGACAGGCAGGGCGACCTCCTGCGCCTTACGCCCGCGCCGGCCACCGCCGCCGCGCGCTGACGGCGAAGAGCGAGCTTAAGAGATGGCCTTGTGCGCGTGACAGCTCACCGGCCTGCCGCGCTCGCGACGCGCGCGACGTGCGAGAGCCGGGCGAGCCTGCGGTTGACCTCATCCGTCCTTATTGAGCATTCGAGCTTTTCGTCTATCCACGCGCCGACCTTGAGGGCCGCTGCGTAGGCGCGGCGCGCCCGCGCGGCCTCGAAGCCGGCGGGCCGCGCGGGCTCGACCTCTTCGTGGGCGGCGCCGCGCATGCCGAACTCGTCGTCGAGCTGCGCGAGCCCCGATGCGGCGCGCGCGCGCCCGAGGTAGTAGTCTCCGCTCAGGAGCGCGAAGGCGTGGCGTCGGTGCGCGCTCTCCGAGCGGCGCGCGTGAGCGAGCCGGGCGACCATCTCGCCTGCGAGCGCGTGCTGGCCGGCGAGGATGAAGGCGCGGGCCTGCTCGCACACGAGCGCGAAGCGCGCGTCGCCCCAGTCGGGCGCCGGTATCATGTGCGCGCCCGCGCGAGCCCACTCGACGGCGTCGCCCGCCCTCCCCTCGGCCCTCGCCAGCCGCGAGCGCATCACGTGCTCATACGCGCCGCGAACGGGGTGGTGCTTGTCCTCCTTGTCGTACTTCTCGACCCACCTGTTTAAGTACCTCTTCGCGCCGTCGAGGTCGCCGAGCGCGAGGCTTATGCGGAAGAGCCCGTACATGTGCGTCGAAGGGTAGAGCTTCGGGCAGTCGTCGCGCAGGTGCGCGGCGCCCTCCTGAGCCGCCGAGAGCGCCTCCGAGTAGAGGCCGCGCTCGAAGAGAAGCTCCGAACGGTAGTAGAGCAGGCGGCCGCGCCAGTCCGCCTCGCCCGCCGAGCGGTAGTAGTCCTCGGCCTGCCTGTAGGCCCTCTCGATGGCGGCGAGGCTGACGGGCAGGCGCTGCGCTATCTCTATGTGGTCGGTCATGCTGCCGTAGATGCAGCAGGAGCGGAAGCCGCCCTCGGTCGTCTTCGGCATCCAGGAGAGCACGGCCAGCGCCTCGCGCAGGCGTTCGAGCGAGGTCAGCTCGTCCGCCAGCGCGCGGCGCATGACGCCCCTGTACCATGCCGGCACGTCGTCCGACGACTCGGCCAGCGCCGTCGCCTGCCGGTAGTAGTCGGCGGCGAGGTTGTGCAGGCCGTCGCCGTAGGCCGACTCGCCGGCCTGCCACAGCTCGTAAACTCTCACCCAATCCGAGTACGACATCTGACTTCTCCGTTAGCCGACCAGGTCGAGCTCCTCGTCCTCGGGGCGGTGGAGCAGGAGCGAGTCGGGGTCTTCGAGCGCCATCGAGCAGAGGCAGACGAGGTGGTCGTGTATGGCCTCGGCGCTCGACTGCGTGAGCAGGTTGTGCGAGTAGAGCAGGGCGCTGTGATAGACGCCGAGCATCACCTCGCGCACCAGCCCGTTGCGCCTGTCCTCGGCCGCGAGCCGCAAGACGAGCGGGTTGTCCGCGTTGAGCGAGAGCATCTGCGGGCGTCGGCGGCCCTGCTCCAGGGCCTCTCGCGCGATGTCGTCGAAGGCGTCCGTCATCGAGAGCACGGTAAGGCGGTTCTGTAGCTTGCGCTCCGCTTCAGACTCGGGCGTCTCGATGATGACGGCCGGGAGCTCCGAAGGCTGGAACCGGCGAACCTGCACGCGCACGTTCCCCGAGCCCGAGCGGCGCAGGTGGCCTTCCATGTCAAGCTCCAACTGGCGGAACCGCTCCTGCTCGCCCTCCGCGAGGCGCGCGAACAGCTCCGGGTCGTCGGTCGCGTCCAGGCGCTCGAGCCGCACGCGGCCAGCGTGGCGGGCGGCGTACTTCTTGAGCAGCTCCTCCTCGAAAGAGTAGCCGGCGTTGATGACGGCCCAGCCGCGCGCCGCCGCGAGCCGGTAGAACTGCGTGGCCGCGCCGCGGTAGGCGAAGTAATAGACGGGCGTCTCGCGGCCCGGCTCAGAGAAGGCAGCCGCCTCCGCGACGTACTGCCTGAGCGACATCATCCCGCGGTTGGTCTCGAAGAGGAGCAGCTCGCCCACGCGCTCGAAGAACTCGTCGTGGTAGAAGGCCATCCCCTTGAGGTGGTAGTGGTGCCAGAGGTTTATGCGCGCGAACTTGCCGGGGTCGAACTCCGCAAGGTAGCCCAAACGCTCGACTATCTGGTCGCCCAGACGCTTCTGCAAGTGTGCGAACGACGGGTGCGTGCGCTGTACCTGGTCGCGGGCGGCGGTCGGGCAGAGGTCGGGCGTGTCAACCACCCCGCGCACGAACTTCGCCCACGGCGGCAGGAGCGTGTCGTCGTTGGCGCGTATGAGCATGCGGCGAACGTATATGTCCACGACGCCCGCCGTGTTGATGTCGGGCAGGTGGCGGTCGGAGATGAAGAGCGCGCCGCGCGCCGTGTGCTCGCCTTCGATCTCGACGGGTATCACGTCGAGGATGATGTCCGGGTAGCGCCGGTTGAGGAAGTCCTCGTAGGCCGCGGCCTTCGCCTCGTCCGAAGGCCATGACGAGCGGTGCCACGGCGCCTCCATCGCGTTGACGGGGCCGCGCCCGTTGACGCTGATGGGGAACTGTATGAACTCGCAGTATTTGATTACGGCCTCGCGCAGCCGCGACTCTTCCAGGAGGAAGGCGTAGTCGGGCGCGACCGAGACGACTATCTCGGTGCCGACGTCCTGCTTGGCGTCAGCGTACAGCTCGCAATCGGTCGAGCCAGAGTTGTGCCACGCGAAGCCCTGCGACTCGCCGAGCTTGCGCGTGCGCACGACGACGCGCTCGGCGACGACGAAGGCCGAGAGCATGCCTATGCCGAACTGGCCGATGAGCTCGAGCGCGGCGCCGCCGCGGCCTTCGAGGTCGCGGCGCGTGGAGCCCGTCCCCGAAGAGCCTATGACGGAGAGGAACTGCCGTATGTCAGCGCGATCCATCCCAAGCCCGTTGTCTCGGAAACGAAGGGTGCGCGACGCGGGGTCGGCCTCTATCTCGACGCGGCCGGCGAGGTCGGGCTCGGCGTCGCGGCGCCGCACGATGCTGTCGTTTGCGTTCTGCACAAGCTCGCGGACGAACACGTCCGGCTCGCTGTAGAGGTGCTCGGCCAGAAGCTTGATGAGACCGTCGAAGTTGGTCTCCATCTTGAATCTTTCGGGCGCCGTCATCATGGCTTTCAAACCTTTCGGGCGAGGGGCGGGCGAGCCCGTGCCTCGGGGTCGGGCTTCCGCCGGTCGCTTAGATTATCTCGGGAGAGGGAGGAGCGGGGGCCGCGAGCCCGGCCCCCGGCGTTGAAGGGTTCGGGCTTAGCGGCTCTTCCTGCTCATGCGGCGCAGGTAGGACGAGTACTCCATAATCTTGCGACTCATCTTGTCCTGCCGCCGGTCTTCGAGCGAGTCGGTGAGGCGGTACAGCTCTTCCGACTCGCTCAGCGCGTCCTTGTCGGCGGGCATGGCGGCGCAGAGTGCCGCCGTCGCCTCCCGTGCGCTGCCGATCACGCTGGAGGCCGCGGCGTAGTCCCCGCGATCCATCCACGCCACCGCCTCGCGCTTGGCACGCGCGTTCATAAGCAGTAGCACGGCCTTAGCGACCTCGGGGTTCGCGCTCAGCCGCTCTACCTCTTCGGGCGGGGCGAACTCGACCTCGAAGGCGTGCTTTAAGACTTCCGCCCCGCGCGCCTCATGCGGCGTGTAGCCGAGGCGAAGGTCGAGCAGGCGCATGCGCTTTCCGGCCTCCTGCGCGGGGAGGTGGAGCCGCAGCACGACGTCTAAGGGCGAGCCTGCCTGCAAGTCCGGGAGCTGGTAGCGGCCCGTCTCGGTCAACTCGAAGTCGTTGAGGAGGTCTGCGACGCTCACGCCGTCCGACGGCACGAGCCCCAGCGAGACGTTGTGAGCGAACTGCGCGAGCAAGCCTTCCAGCTCGACGGCGAAGATGCGCTGCATGTCGTGCGCCTCGGCGACGTGCCAGGCGTTGCCGCCCCCGGCGCTCGCCATCGGCATCAAAAGCCCTTCGTTGAAGTCGGCGCCAATGCCTACGGTCGAGGTGCTGACGCCGCGCTCGAACAGGCCCTTCGCCTGCGAGACTATCTCGTCGTTGTTCGTAAGGCCCACGTTAGCGAGCCCGTCCGTGATGAGCAGCACGCGGTTAATTGCGCCCGAGTCGAGGTGCTCGCTCACCTGCATCCCGCCGCACACCCACGCCTCGTGCAGCGCCGTCGAGCCGCGCGCGGCAACGCGCGAGAGCAGGCGCTTGAGGCCCGGCTTGTCCTCTACCGGCCGGCTCGGTATGAGCACCTCGATAAATTCGTCGAAGATGACGACGCTCAGGCGGTCGGACGGGAGCAACTGGTCAACGCAGTAGCTAGCCGCCTCTATCGCGCGCAACATCTTCTCCCCGCCCATTGAGCCCGAGCGGTCTAGCACGACCCCCAGGTTCAGGCGCCGGCGCGCCGCGCCGCCCGACTCGACTTCAGGCGGCCGCACGCGCACGAGCACGTCAACGGTCTGCTCCCGCCCCGCGGCTAGCTTCGCGCGCTCCGTGAAAACTTCTACCTTCGGCTGAGCTGCTGACATCTTTTACTTCCTCCCGCGCTTAGGCGACTGCGCGCCGCGCGCCCTTAAAACGTTCAAGAAAGACTGCGCCAGCCGCCTGAGCGCCCCCTCACTCTGCGGCCCCTGGTAGCTGTCGCTCACGTGGACTTCTAGGCCCGGCTCCAACTCGACCCTCGCCCATGTCTCGCGGGGCGAGGCCGAGGGCGAAGACATTAGCGCCGACGCGCGCGGCGGCGAGGACGGTGGTCTCGGCGACGCGGCCGGGGGAGAAGGGCTATTCTGCAAAAGCGATTCGAGGTAGCTGAGCGCCTCGCCCTTGCCCGTGGAGCCAGCCCCTTCCTCCTGCTCCGCGCCCAGAAGCCTTTCGAGCTGTCGCTCGGTCTTGCTCGCGACCAGCTCCCTTATGGCGCGTATCGGCAGGTGCTCGGCCTGCAACTTCTTGACGACCAGGAGCTGTAGAAGGTGGCGGTAGCCGAAGACAGACGCCGTCCCCTGCTTCTCCTCTGCCGGCGGGATGAGCCCTTCGGCAAGGTAGTACCTCACCGTGCGCTCGTCCGGCAGCTCCGTCACGGTGCCGCGCGCCTGCTGCGCCACGCCGCTCTCGGCCAGAATTCTCGCCGCCTCTTGGGCCAACTCGGCCACGCCGACGTACCTGCCGCGGCGCGCCGCCTCCAGCCACTTCCTCATGCCGGCGGATTATATAGAAGGCAGAATTTGGTGTCAACAGTAAATACTGTCAAGAAACTCGAAGGCGCCGCTCGCCCGCAAAAAAGAGGAGGGCCGGCGCGAAAATTTACGCGCCGGCCCTTCACGAATCAAACGGGCGAGACTTTTGTTTTACTTACGCCGGCCCGTCGCCGTTCCAAATGTCCACGTGCATCCGCCAGCCCTCGCCCTCCTGCTTCCACACGACCAGGTACTTGCCGGTCATCTCGGCGCGCTCCCCGCCCTGCGGCTGCACGACCATCCTGAACCTCCCGACCTCGTAGGCCAGATCGCCGCTCGACTCGACCTCCAGCGTCTCGAGCTTCGCCTCCTTGACGCCCATCCCGAGGGCGCCCTGCCAGAAGGCGTGGATGGCGTCTCTGCCCTTCATCATGGGGTTGCCGGGCGGGAGCAGCGTGGCGTCGTTACCGTACAGGGCGGCGATGGGGGCGGCGTCGTTGTCGCTGACGGCGGCGGCGAAAGTCCGGACGGCGGACGCGATGGCGTCGTGAATGTTCTCCATGACTGTCTTCTCCTCTGTCGTGTGTTCCGTAAAACTGGACGAGCTGTCAATACTGATTCGGGCCGGCACATTCATAACGCAAGGCGGCCGGCGGGTCAACGCCGGCCGCCTTGCGCCGCGGGTGTGACGAGCAGGTGAAGCGTCTAGTGACTATCGGCCCGCCTTGATGTCGTATGCCCAGAGGGTGCCGAGGTCGCGTATGTAGAGCCTCCCGTCTGCGATGACGGGGTAGGCGAACGCGCCCTCCGGGTACGGCCCGACCTGTTTCTTCTTCGGCTGATTCGGCGGGGTGAACCGGCCCCTCTCGCGGTAGCCTTCGGGCGTCGCCTCCGCCAGCCCGACGCTCCCGTCTATACCGTGGAGGAACAGAAGCCCGTCGGCCGAGGCTACAGACGACCAGCCGAAATTCTCGGTCTGCCACTTCACCTGTCCGGTGGCGAACTCGATTGCGAGCAGCCGCTGCCCCGGCATGTCAGCGCCGTAAAGGTAGTCACCGACGCGCACCGCGCCGCCGATGCCGTTCGGCAACCCGCGCGTGAAATAAACCTGCTCCACGCCGTCAGGCTTCAGGCGCACTAGCACGCCCCCGACGCCGAGCGCCCCGCAATAGACGTGCTCGCCGCCGCCGACCGGCGTGAAATACTGCGCGGGGCCTTTGGCGGCCTCGGCGTAGCGCCAGAGGAACTGGCCGGTCTTGGCGTCAACCCCGACCAGCCCCTTGCTCAAGAGCTGCACGTACTGCCTGCGGCCCCCGCCCTCGACGGCAATCGCGGAGGCGTAGCCCGCGGGCTCGCCGCCCGGTATCGCCGACTTCCAGACGACCGCGCCCGTCTTTTTGTTGAGCGCAGCCATTGTGGCCCGCGCGCCGCCCGGCGTCACAACGACGAGGTCGCCGTCAACGAGCGGCGACTCGGCGTAGGCCCACTCGCCGGGCTGGCCGCCGAACTCCGTGCGGAGGTTCTTCTGCCAGCGAATCTTCCCGCCTTTGGCTTCGAGGCAGGCGAGGTCGCCGTCCGAGCCCAGCGCGTAGATAAGCTCTCCGTCAACGGTCGGGGTCGAGCGCGCCTTCGGGTATGGCGGGTTCTGGTTCGGGTTGCCGACGTTGCCCACTCGGGTCGTCCATATGGGCTTGCCGTCTTTGGTCGAGAGGGCCTGGACGAACTCGTTATCCATGCCGCGGTTGCTCATGAGGTAGATGCGCGAGCCGGCGACCGCGGGGGTCGAATAGCCGTCGCCTATGTCGTTCACCTGCCAGAGCAGCCGGGGGCCGCCCGCGGGCCACTGCCTGAGCAGGCCGCGCTCCTTCGACGTGCCGCTGCGATCCGGGCCTCGCCACTGGGGCCAGTCGGCGGCCGGCGCGGCCGCGTCGGCGGCGGCTATGAAGCACAAACAGGAAGCTGCGATGATGGTTAGCAGTCGTGCCTTCATTATCTTCTCCTTCCGAACGAGGGGCCGTCCCAACTCTCTCAGGCTCAGTCTTGGCGCAGGGCCGCCAGCGGGTCAACGCGTGCCGCGCGACGCGCCGGGACGTAACAGGCCAGCAGGGCGACGGCGGTCAGTAACACCGGCACGCCGACGAAAGTTACGGAGTCGGTCGTGCCTATCCCCAGCAACAAACCCCCCAGCAGGCGCGTCAACGCGAGCGCGCACGTCAGCCCCAGCGCTATGCCCACCAGCGCCATACGCATCCCCTGGCCGACGACCAGCCGGGTAACGTCGCGCAGGCCCGCGCCGAGCGCCATGCGTATGCCTATCTCGTGCGTGCGCTGGCTGACGGAGTAGGTCATCACGCTGTAGAGCCCCATCGTCGCAAGCACCAGAGCCAGCGCCCCGAACGTCGAGGCCATCCCCGCCGCCACGTTCGGCCCCCAGTAGGCAAGCGACAGGTTCTCTTCCGCCATCATCACGCCGACCACGGGCAGCCGCGAGTCCATCTGCGCTATCTCGCGCCGCGCGCTCTCAACGACCGCCTGCAAATCGCCGGCCGACTGCGCGCTGACCATCAGCGTCACCCCGTTGCGCGGGTGTTGATAGACGGGGAGGAACACGAACGGCAGCCGGTCTTCGTAGAGCGAGCGGTAGCGCCCGTCCTTCGCGACGCCGACAATCTCCATCAGCGCCGCCCCCTGCCCCAGGCGGAAGCGCTTCCCCAGCGCCGCCTGCTCGCCGCCGTAAAACCTGCGCGCGAACTCCTGGTTGACTATCACGACGGGCGGGGCGTCTGCGTTGTCGCGGTCTGTGAAATCGCGCCCTGCGACGAGAGGCGTGCGGAGGGTCTCGAAATACTTAGGCGTGACGAAATTGCAGTCGGGGTGCTCGCCCTTGTTCGGCGGAGGGTCTATCTCGCCCTCTTTGACGACGGGGCCGCGCGTGACGTGGCCGACGGCGAGCGGCATCTCGTTGACCATCGCGGCGGAGCGCACGCCGGGCTGCGCCTCGACGCGGCGCAGCAACTCCGGGAAGAACCGCCTGACGGTCTCGCGCTCGTCGTAGGCCAGCAGGCTGGGGTTAATCATCATCGTGACCAGGTTGTCGGTCTCGAAGCCGGGGTGGATCTGCCGCACCTGGCTGAGGCTTCTGATGAACAGCCCCGCGCATATCAGCACGACGAGGGAAATCGTGACCTGAGCGACCACGAGCGCGCCCCGCAGGTTCAGGCGGCGGCGGCCGTGCGACGGCCTCGCCGTCACGCCTTTGATGACGGCCACCAGGTCAGTCCGCGAGGCCAGAAGGGCCGGGGCCAGCCCGAAGGTCACGCCGGTCAAAACGGAAACGGCCAGCATCCATTTAAGGACGTAGCCGTCCGGCGCGAACTTCAAACTTATGGGGTAGGGGACCGGCGGGAAGCTCACCATAATCAAGTCCGCGCTCCAGTACGCGAACGCGAGCCCGAGCGCGCAGCCCAGCAGCGCGAGCAGCACGCTCTCCGTCAGCAGTTGGCGCACGATGCGGCCGCGGCTCGCGCCGACGGCGAGCCGAATCCCTATCTCCCTCGTGCGCGTGGCCGCGCGCGCGAGCATGAGGTTCGCGACGTTGGCGCATGCCAGCAGCAGCACAAGTCCGGAGACGCACAGGGCCAGGAAGCCGCCGTACCTTATCGGCACGGTCACTGCGGCGTAGCGCCCCAGCAGCTCAGTCGTTAGCCGAACCCGCGTGCCGGCGTTCTCCTGCGGGTAAAGCCCGCCGAGGGCGTCGGCCACCGAATTCAAATCCGCCTCCGCCTGCTGGAGCGTCACGCCCGGCTTCAGGCGACCGTACAACTGGAACAGTGCGTAGCCGCGATCCGTCTTCCACTCGGGGCGCCGCGCGAATTTCTGCGACATCATCAGGGGCGCCCAGAACGCCTTGCGCAGGTAAAACGCCCCGCCGAGGAAAGACTCCGGCATGACGCCTACGACGGTGAACGGGTGGCCGTTCAGATAGACCGTCTTCCCGACGACGCCACCGTCACCGTCGAAGCGCCGCTGCCACAACGAATGGCTGATGACCGCTACCGGGTGCGTCCCCGGCGTGCTGTCTTCTTCCGGCAGGAAGCCCCGCCCCAGCGCGGGCTTCACGCCCATCACGTCGAAGTAGTTGGCGCTGACAAGCTCGCCCCAGATGACTTCGGCGCGACCGCCCTCGCCCGCTTTGACGCTCTCGCCGGAGCTTATGCCAGCCGAAGCCTCCGACCACGCGCAGAGGTCTGCGAAGCTCTTGTTCTGCTCGCGCAAGTCAAGGTAGTTCGGGTAGGAAAACCTCCCCCAGACCTGCGCGTCAGTCTTCCTACCCCAGTAAGGGGCGATCAACTCCTCCGGCTTTTCCACGGGTAGGGGCCGCAGGACGAAGCCGTTCACGGCGCTCAGGATGGCCGTGTTGACGCCGATGCCGAGCGCCAGCGTCAGCGCGGCGACCGCCGTAAACCCCGGCTGCTTCGCCAACACGCGCACGCCGTAGCGCAAATCGCGCAGCAGGTCGTTCGCCCAACGCGTCCCGCGCGCGTCGCGGCACATCTCCTTCACCTGCTCCGGGCCGCCGAGGGCGAGGCGCGCGCGACGACGCGCCTCCTCTGGGCTGTGCCCTTGGGCGATCAGGTCGTCGGTATGCTGTTCGAGATGAAAGCGCAGCTCCTTTTCGAGCTCCTCTTCGCATTTCCTGCGTCGGAGCAGGCGGTGCCACCAGTTCATCAGGCGCCTCCTTCGGACAGTTTGAGGATGAGACCGACGGCTTCGGCCAGTCGCAGCCAGCCCGCGGTTTCGGTCTCGAGCTGCGCCCGCCCTTTGCGCGTCAGGCGGTAGAACTTCGCCTCGCGCCCTGTCTCCGTCGCCTTCCAGTCGGCGTCGAGCAGGCCGCGGTTCTCCAGCCGGTGCAGCGCGGGGTAGAGCGAGCCCTGCGGAACCTGCACCACCCCGCGCGACGCCTGTTCGAGGCGCTGCGCTATCGCGTAGCCGTGGACAGGCCCCAGCGCCACGATCTTCAAAATCAATAAATCCAGCGTCCCCTGCGGAAGGTCTGATTTAGTCGCGGGCATTGAATGTTACCTCCGTCTTCTACATATTAGGGCAGCATATGTAGAAGCACAAGGCATATACGGGGGCGGGAGGGAGAAAGTTCGGGGCGGGTGAGTCAGGCCGCGGGCGCGCCAGTTCTTACGGGCTCGCGTGAGGCGGCAGCCGCTCAGTGATCCGGGTCAAGGGTGGGCTGCGGTCCGGGCGCCGCAGTTCAGCCGGTGCGCAGCCGAGGGCTTGTGCATAAGAGACGCTCGCGGCCGGGCGCGTGCCGCTGTCAGGCGACACCGGCGGGGCGTCAGGCTTTCGTTTTGCTGAACCTGCCCCGGCCCCACGCAAGGTTGTACAGGCTCTTCCCCGTCCTGTCCTTAACCTTTATGGTCGTGCCGTAGCGCGGCATCTCGTACTCGAGGTTTTCGTCCACGGCGACCGGGAGCACGGACTTCGTGACATCAACGAAGCTGCCGCCGCGGTATTCGTAGAAGTCGAGCTGCGTGCTCCCTTCCACGTCGGCCTTGACGGCGATGACGTAACTGGAGTCGGCCTTCCTGAACAGGCACACGTACAGGGTGTTCTGCGCGCCGTCGCCGGGGGCGTAGATGTAGCCGTTCTTCACGTCCACGACGGCCCCGCGCTTCGGGTCGAGCATCCAGTTCACGCGCTGCTCTTCGTCGGCCTCGAAATACTTGTCGGGCAGCAGGCGGTAGTAGTCGAGCACCGTCCTGGGCTCGGCGGTTTGATAAATGATCGGGGGCTGTAGGCTCAATGACGCGAAAAGGGTCAGCAGGTAAATTTTCAGCATCTTCGAGTGTGTCTCCTGAGAGATACTTCACCGGGCGGCCCGCGCCGCCTCGCGTTTGTATTTATAGCCGGGCGCGATGAGTATATAGTGCCGCGCCGAACCTGACCGAGTCACGGGCCCCGCACCACCGGCCCCGGCGTGCCTTTAACCGACGCGACTTTTCGACGCTGCCGAAGCGACGGGCTTACCAAATCAGTCGTAGTTTCACACCCCGCCCGCGGCGTCTCATTCTACAGCACTACGTCAGCCCGTAGTTCGCGCCTGTCCGTAGTCCCCGCCCGCGCTCAAACCCACGCGGGCCCGCTTCCGACCTCTTCACAGCGCTCGACGCCCATGCCCGTCTGAGCGATCACGAAAGGTGAGCCCTCATGCGAAGACCGAACCCCCGCCCTCTCCCCGCGGCCTTAGAATTTATGGCGGTTTATTGCAATGTTGTTGCGAAACCCTTGTGCTCGTGGTAGCTTTGTTAGGCCTCAAGGCGCTTGTCTCTCGTAACTTGCTACCTGAAAGGCACGGGTCTTACTTCTCTAACCGACATTCTACGGCTCACTAGAGCCTCAACCTCTACCTCCAGCGTCTATTCCGTGCCGCCTAATTTGCGGTCGTCGGAGTGAACAGCCACAACGCCGGGCTTCCGGCTAACGAGGAAAGTAAGCGCCCGTCCGTCCGCCGCCGCGCGGTCGCCGCCTGCCTGACCCGAAGACTAAATAATGAGGAATAACATGAATAGCAAGAGCCTCACGTCTGCCCGCCGCCGCTACTGGATCGCACTGTTCCTTAGCTACGCGATGCTTTCCATGCAGCTTATGCCCGCGGCGGCCGCGGCGGCGCGCACCGCGGCGCCCAGGGCCGTCGTGAGCACGGCGGCCGAGAGCGGCGACGCGGGCCATGCCCCTGTGACCACCCCCGTGGCGGCCGCGCCCGCGCCCGTCGCGCTCGCAGCCCCCCCCTCTTCGAACATCACGGCCACAATGACGGACGCGGTGGTGCCGGGCTCGGGCAACGACCTGGACGGCGACGGCAGGGCCGACCCGGGCGACAAGATTCAGTACACGGTGACCATTACGAACAACGGCCCGGACGACGCCACTAACGTCGAGTTCAGCGACACGGTTGACGCTAACACCACGCTCGTCCCCGGCTCGATAACGACGCAGCCGCTCGCCTCGCCCGACAGCTACGACGTGATAGGCAACGTCCGCATACAGCCCGACGCGGCCGCAGGCCTGCTCACCAACGACTGCGACCCGGCCACCGACGGGGGTCCCTGCACGAACGCGGGGCTTACGGCCTCCGGCCCAACGAGTTCGACGCAGGGCGGCAACGTCACGGTCAACTCCAACGGGAGCTTCAGCTACAACCCGCCCGCGGGCTTCTCCGGCACGGACACCTTCACCTACACCGTCACCGACTCGTCGGGCAAGACCGACACGGCGCAGGTCACGCTCAACGTCGGCGGCGCCGTCATCTGGTTCGTGAAGGCGGGCGCACCGGGGGGCGGCGACGGCCGCCTGACTAGCCCCTTCAACTGCCTCGTGGGCACGGGCTGCTTCGACCCCGTCGCCGCGGACGAGGCCGGCGACTTCATCTTCCTCTTCGCCGGCAGCTATAACGGCGGGCTCACGCTCCTCGACAACGAGAAGCTCATCGGCGAGGGCTCGACAGACTCGCTCGCCACGCTCGCCAGTGTCACGCCGGCCACCTACAGTGACTCGCTGCCCACGACGGGCGGCACGCCGCCGGTGATTACGACCACGAGCCTCTCGACGAACGGCGTCAACGTGGGCTCCGGTAACACGCTGCGGGGCTTCACGGTCGGCGACACAACCGCCATAGACATCGCCTCGGGCGCCAGCTTCGGCACACTGACCGTCAGCGAGGTCACGCTCGGCGGGGCCGGGCAGGCGCTCGGCCTCCTCAACGGCACGCTCAGCGCCTCGTTCCTCTCCATCGGCTCGACCTCGGGCTCTCACGGCCTCTTCCTCAACCAGGTCGCCGGCTCGCTCACCTCCGGCAGCACGACCGTGTCGGGTCCCTCGCAGGGCATAGTCATCACGAACTCTACCGGCAACTTCAGCTTCGGCAACACGTCCGTCTCGGCCGCCACGGCCGGCATCTCGGTAACGAGCAGCTCGGGGACGAAGACCTTCGGCACGCTCGCC
>DASPKR010000761.1:0-4224 GCA_035627975.1 Pyrinomonadaceae bacterium
AGATCGAGCCCGAGAGGTTCGCGGCCGGCGCGCCGGAGGAGGGGGGCGGCCGGCCCGCAGGGGACGGCGGGGGCAGCGAAAGCTCCATGAACGCGTGGCGCGACCCGATTCACCACCTGCGCCTCTTCGCCAACTATCTGACGCCGCGCCGCGGGCTGCTCAGCTACGACACCTGGCGCGCCGTCTCCGTCATCACGCGCAACCTCACGCTCACGTGGCTCGTCCTCCTGCCCGTCCTGACGGCCGTCATGCTCTTCGGCCAGCTCTTCTTCCTCGTCGCTCCCTCCACGCGCGACGACTTCCTCACGAAGCCGCCACAGGCGCAGGCGCACCGGAACACGGGCGAAGTGTTCGCGAACCGGCTAAAGCTGATAGCCATGCCCGTCGCGGGCATCGCCGGGCTGATAGGCGTGCTATGGATAGCCTGGCTGCTCTGCCTGAACGACCGCTCCTCGCTCTCCGACGCCGCGTTGCAAATCGTCTGTCTCTTGGCAGTGCTGATGATAGCCGTCGTGGTAGGCATCGAGCGCATACACCTCGACGCGCTCACCGCGGAGATTCCCGAGTGGGCGCTAGGGGCATGGCTGGCCGCGGCCGGGGGCCTGTTCGCTTATGCTCTGTCCTGGCCGGTCAAGGTTGGTCAGGCGCCCGGCATGGACGACCCCTGGGTGAGGAAGCAGTGGGCGCGCTCGCTCAGGCGGAATAAGATCAGCCGCATACACACGAAGCTGATGGTGTGGATGGCGGTGACGGCCGTGGTGCTGCTGCTCGCGGGCTTCGGCCACGAGTTCCTCATCTACATTCTGCCCGACGCCGTGGCGGCCCCCGCCACGCCGGGGGAGCCGGGCGCTTCGCCCTCGCTGCTTACGAAGTTCAGCGGCCTGCTGCCCCTGCTCGGTGCCGTGGGCGGCTCTATCTTCACGGCCCTGAAGGCCGCGCCGTCGGCCGACGAGAAGGCCCAGCGGCGCGAATCCTCCTTCATAACGCGCGCCGTCTTCGCCGTGACGCCGGGCCTCGTCGTCATAGTCCTCGCCGTCACGGTGACGTGGCTGGCGCATCAGGCCCTCGTCCACTTCAACAGCGGCGGGCACGACCAGATGCTGCCGAAGGTCTGCACCTCCGCCGGCATCCTGCTCAGCTTCGCGCTCGCCGTCTATGAGATGAAGTGGGAGGAGAAGATTCGCCCGTCGTGGTCGCTGCTCTTCTTCGCCGGGCTGCTGGCGACGAGCACGCTCTGGCTGGCTAACACTCTGTTCCCGCTCCTGTTCACGAACAAGTGGCAGGGCGCGCTGGCGGTGGCCTTTGGCGCCGCCGTGGCATGCGGGGCCGTCGTGGTGTTGATAGTGCTACAGCGCTTCAACGTGCTGGGCCTGGCGCGGCGCTTCGCCGACGGCGACTGGGCGCGGGCCGAGGCCATACGCCGGAACGTGAGGCGCATCGCCGTCGCCCTCCCGGTGGCGGGCCTGCTCGCCGCCGTCTTCCTCGCCTACAGAATGGCCGGCGAGGTCAGGAGCGGCGGCGACGAGCGCGACCGCTTCGAGGCGCTCGCCTCTCTCATGCCCGTCGCGCTGACGGCGCTGACCGCGAGCATCATCCTCTTCCGCCTGCTCGTCGTGCGCAAGCGCAACGGGCGGCAGCGCTTCGAGCTCAAAGCGTTCCGCGACACGGCGCTCGGGCGCAGTCGCCAGGCGCTCGCCGTCGTCGGCCTCGCATGCCTGCTGCTGCCCGTGGCCGTCGTCTGCTGGCTCCACGTCGCCATCGTTCACGAGCACAAGGCGCCCGCGAGCCTCTACGTGCTCAGCCAGGACGGGCGCGCCGAGCTCGCGCTGATGCCTCTCCTGCTGGCGGCGCTTGCCGGCGGCATCATACTCTTCCACGCCGTGGCAGCCAGGGACAAGGCGAGCCGGCCCGAGAAATACTCCACGGCCCAGCAGTTCATAGCCGGCCTCTTCAACAACCACCTGTCGAGGTTCAGGCTCACCGGCCGGCTCTTGGAACTCGCGGGCGAGCACAGAGGGAAGGTGACGCTCGCCGCCGTCGGCGCGAGCGTCCTGCTGGCGGGGCTAGCGGGGAGGGCGCTCTCCGCGCAGCAGGCCGCGGCCGGGGCGCAGCCGGCCGCCTTCATACAGGGGCTCGCCGTGTCGGGCAACCTCATCTACGTCGCCCTGCTGCTGTGCGCGAGCCTGGTGCTGCTCCGCATGTCGGTCGTCACGCCGACCGAGTGCGCGGCGCCCGCCGGGGCGGCCGGGCTCGCCGGGGCGTGGCGGCGCAGGGCCAGAGACCACAGCCGCGGCCTCGCGTGGCTCCTCGCCGCCGGCTGCATCATCGTCGCGCTCTTCATCGGCTACACGGCCGACGCCAGCCTCGCGCACGCCGTCACGGCCAAGACGAAGGAGGCCGCGGGGGTATCAGCCTCGGCCGACACCTCCGCGCCCCTCATACTTCGCGCGGGAGTGATCGCCGGGATGGTCGCCTGCTTCATCCTCGCCGTCTTCGAGATGAAGTGGGGCAAGGGCGACAACCGGCGCTCGCTGTGGCTGCTGGCCTGCGCCTACGCCACGCTGACGACGCTCTTCCTGGTGAACAGCTATGACATCGCGCAGTTCTTCGGCGACCCGAAGACGCTCGTCGTGCTGCGCAGCGCCTTCGGGCTGATAGTCGCCGTGATGGTATGGGTGGTGGCGCTCGGGTGGATGGTTGACCCGAACGGCGTCTCGATGCACCACTTCTACAAGGGGCGGCTTGTGCGCGCATACCTCGGCGCGTCGAACATCAACCGGCGCGAGCAGCACAAGGAGATAGCCGAGTTGGCGGCGGACGACGACCCCTACCTCGCAGACCTCAAGAACTGCCAGCGCGGCGCGCCCTACCACATCGTCAACACGACGCTGAACCTCGTCGCGGGGCGCGACCTCGCCACGGCGCAGCGCTCGGCCTCCTCCTTCGTCTTATCGAAGCGGCACTGCGGCTCGCTCCGCACCAACTACCGGCCGACGGCCAAGTACATGCGCGGGCAGCTTACGCTGGGGACGGCCATCGCCGCCTCGGGCGCGGCCGTCAGCCCGAACATGGGGTCGAAGAAGCCGACGGCCGCGCTCGCGATGTTACTCACGCTGCTCAACGTCCGCCTCGGCTACTGGGCGCCGACGCCCAGCCGAGAGAACTGGCAGATGTCGCAGCCGCGGCTGTGGCCCTTCTACCTCCTGCGCGAGTTCCTCTCGCAGACGAACGACGTGTCCTCCTACTGTTACCTCACCGACGGTGGCCACTTCGACAACACCGGCCTCTACTCCCT
Source organism: Pyrinomonadaceae bacterium (assembly GCA_035627975.1). Classification (GTDB taxonomy): domain Bacteria; phylum Acidobacteriota; class Blastocatellia; order Pyrinomonadales; family Pyrinomonadaceae; genus QHXN01. The sequence continues at coordinate 3,296 of DASPKR010000761.1, forward strand.
GGTCGAGCGCGGCTGCCGCCACATCGTCCTCGTTGACTGCGGCGCGGACCCGCAGCCCTCCTGCTTCCAGGACCTGGGCGAGGCCATACGCCGCTGCCGGATTGATTTCGGCACCGAGGTCAAGCTCGACCTCGGCACCTTCATCAAGACCGAGGGGGAGCGCCCGCGCCAGTACTTCGCCGTCGGCGGCATACGCTACTCGCGCAAGCACGCCGAGGCGCTGGGCTGGCCGCTCGAGCACGAGGAGGGGTCGAAGGAGGACAAGGCGAGCCGCACCGGCTACATCGTCTATATCAAGCCCTCGATAATCGGCAGCGAGACGGCCGACGTTCGCCAGTACGCGATAGAGAACGAGGACTTCCCGCAGCAGACGACCGCCAACCAGTGGTTCGACGAGGCGCAGTTCGAGAGCTACCGCCGGCTCGGGCAGATATGCGCGAAGGCCGCCTTCGGCAAGCTGAAGTCGGTCGAGAAGCTAAAGCGCTCAACGCGCCTCTCGCCCGCGCTCATCGACGAGATGTTCGCCGAAGTCAACCTCAAGTTCAACGCGTGCCACCAGGCCTGAGCGCCGCACGCGCGCCTCGGCGTGATAGACTGTCGGCCGCTCTGAGGAGGCGCGCGGCGGGAGGATGGCGATTATAGGCATCGTGGCGGTTGACCGCGCCGGGGCCATCGGCAAGGGCGGCAGTTTGCCCTGGCGCTACCCCTCCGACATGAAGTTCTTCAGGGAGCAGACGACGGGCCACGCCGTCCTGATGGGCCACAAGACCTGGCTAACGCTCAAGGCGCCTTTTAAGGGGCGGCTGAACATCGTGCTTTCGAGGCGCGCCGAGCCGGAGCCGCGAGAGTCTGTCGTGTGGCTGCGCGACTCGGAGTCGGCTCTGGCGCTAGCCAGATATCTCAAGTGCGACCTCTTCGTCATCGCCGGC
>DASPKR010000762.1:0-2725 GCA_035627975.1 Pyrinomonadaceae bacterium
CGACTTCTGGGGCGCCTGCGACGCGCTCGGCGGCCCCCAGACTTACCAGCTAGGCGGGAGCTTCAACGACGGCAAGGGCGAGCCGGGCCAGTCGAACGCCGTCTCGCACGGCTGCCCGCCCGCGCGCTTCCGCGGGATAAACGTCCTCAACACTTCGGCGGGAGCGTCGTAAAGAGCTCGCGACTAAAGCAGGAGCGGCCGAGAGAGATGCCGGGGATAAAAGTCAATACGCTGCTCACGGAAGAGTCAGCGCGCGCCTACACGGACAAGTTGCTCTCGTTCGTGAAGGCCGACGACGCTTCGGTGAGCGTTTCGAGCGAGACCTATTCGCACCTTCGCTTCGCCGCCAACGCCTTCGCGACGAGCGGCCGGAGGGAGAACCGCACGGCCGGCGTGACCGTCTGGCTCAAGAGCGGCGAAGGGATGAAGCGCGGCTCGGCCACGACGAACGAGTTGGACGACGCCTCTCTTCGCGCGGCGGTCGAGGAGGCCGAGGCGCTGGCGCGCATCTCTCCCGTTGACCGCGAGTACGTCCCGACGCTCGCGAGGCAGGCCTACAAGCCCGTCTCCGGCTACGCGGGCTCCGCCGCGGACATAGCCGTCGCCGACCGCGCCCGTCGCGTAAGCGAGATAATTGACGCGTGCGAGAAGGCCAACGTGGTCGGCGCGGGCTTCCACCAGTCGCGCGGGCAGGCCGGCGCGTTCGCCACCAAGAACGGCAACTTCGGCTACGAGCGCTCAAGTTTGGCCTCGCTCTCGATGACGGTGCGCACGCGCGACGGCTCAAGCTCCGGCTACTTCAACCGCAGCCACTTCGACGCCGCGCGCCTCGACACCGCGCGCGTCGCCAGCGAGGCCATACGCCGCGCGGTCGAGGGGCAGAACGCGCGAGAGGTCACGCCCGGCAGCTACCCCGTCATCTTAGAGCCGCAGGCCGTCGCAGACCTCCTCTCCTCCTTCGCCTTCAGCTTCGACGCGCGCAGCGCCGAGGAGGGCCGCAGCGCCCTGTCCGCGCCCGGCGGAAAGACGCGCCGCGGCGAGCGCTTCTTCGACGAGCGCCTGAGCGTCTATAGCGACCCGTGGCACCCTGAGCTTCCCGGCTCGATGGCCGCTCAGGGCGGGCTGCCGGCCGAGCGCGTCTATCTGGTGCGCAGGGGGACGGTCGAGACGCTAGTCTATTCGCGGTTCTGGGCGCAACGCCAAGCCGCGCAGCCCACACCCGGCCCCGTCAACACTATCATCGAGGCCGAGGGGCCGACCGCCACGCTCGAAGAGATGATAAGGGCCACCGACCGCGGCCTGTTGATTACGCGCTTCTGGTACATACGCTCCATAGACCCGCGCACGCAGTCGCTCACGGGCCTGACGCGCGACGGCGTCTGGTACATAGAGGGCGGGCGCATAAAGCACGCCGCCAGAAACTTGCGCTTCAACCAGAGCATCACGAGGATGCTTGCGCCCGGCAACGTCGAGATGGTCGGCGCGCCCGAGCGCGTCAACAGCAGCGAGGGCCAGACGGCCGCCCTCCTGCCCGCCCTCAAGCTCAAGTCGTTCACCTTCACCTCGCAGTCCGAAGCAGTCTGAGATAGGAGGATTCCCCTATGAACACTCTTCCCGCCGCCGACCTGCGACGGAAGATAGCCGGCGTGTGCCTGATAGCGGCGCCCGTGCTGCTGCTCGGCTCGACCGTGCTGCGGTTCGGCTTCGGCCGGTTCTTCACGTGGTACTTGACGATGAAGCTGTCGTTCTTCTTCTTCGCCGTGGGCGTGCTCGGGCTCATGCACCTTCTGCGCGGGCGCGCGGACGGCTCGGCGCATGTCGGGGGCGGGCTCGCGCTCGCCGGGTGCCTGTCGGGCGCGAGCATCGTGACGGCCGCCTACATCCTCACGAAGGTTGCGAAGTTAGTGCCGAAGGAGGAGGCCGGCAGCCTCTTCCTGACCGTCGCCAACAGCCCGCTGCCGGGATTTTTCTTCCCCGTAGGGCTGCTGGTGCTGGCCGTGGCGCTCTGGCGCAAAAAGGTGGTGCCGGCGTGGGCGGCGCTGCTCTTCGCGGCCGGGGCGGTGCTCTTCCCCGTGGGGCGGGCGGCCGGCCTCATCTGGGCCGTGTGGGCGTGCGACGTGCTGCTGACCGTCTCGCTGGGCGCGATTGGTTTGATGGTGCTCAGGTGGACTGTCGAGGAGTGGTCGGGGTCGCCCGCGCCGGGGGCCGCGGCCGCGGCGACAGAGCGCGAGGCGGCGGTCGCCTGAAGTGTGGAAGTTTTTCGGACGGGCGCGCGCGGAAGAAGCACGTCCCGCGCGCCCGTCTCTTACTGCCTCTTCGAGCGCGTGGCCCGGCTTAGCTTGCGCTCGATGCGAATCTTGGGGAGGTTGAAGGCTTCGTCCAGCTCCCTGAGCTTCGCCACGTCAACCGAGCCGACAATGTTGATGACGGTGACCTCCTTCGGCTCGACGACGACGAGCGCCAGCCCCTCGACGCGCCCGCCCTCGCGCGCCACATAGACTTCGGCGTCCCCGCCTTCGGCGCCCCGCGTCCTTATGTCAATCATCCTCGACCAGAGCGGCGAGCCGAGCTGTCCGCGCACGTCCGCGAGGTCGCTTTCGGCGAACTGTCCCGCCTCCTTGAACTCGAAGCTCTTGACATAGACGCCGCGCAGGCCGACGACGGCCTCTTTAATCTTCCTCTCCTCCGGGTCTTTGTCCGAGAGGAGCGAGACGACGAACTGAAT
>DASPKR010000763.1:0-18505 GCA_035627975.1 Pyrinomonadaceae bacterium
CAGTGCGCGACGAACGGCATCGAGTTCGCCAAGTCGAAGGAATTCTCCCGCGCGGCGGCCGAGGCCGGACTTCGATACGCCTACCTGCAGTTCGACGGCATCGGCAACGACGCCAACTCGCACCGGCAGGTCGGCAACCTCTTCGACGTTAAGCTGCGCGCCATTGACAATCTGCACGCGGCGGGCGTCGAGATCGTGCTCGTCATCACGCTGGTGAACGGCATCAACAACGACCAGGTCGGCTCCGTCATACGCTTCGCGCTCGACAACCCGAAGAAAATCGCGTTCCTTTCGTTCCAGCCCGTCTCCTTCACGGGCCGCGACGAGGAGATCACGGACGAGCGCCGCATGCAGCAGCGCTACACGCTCTCGCACCTCGCGCAGGACGTGAAGAAACAGGTCGGAATCACCGAGCCTACGCGCGACTGGTTCCCGCTCAGCTTGATGGGCGCCTTCGCGGACTTCGCGGACCTCGCTCACGGCCCCGACGCCGAGTGGGGTCAGGTCTCCTGCGGCTGCCACCCGAACTGCGGCGTCGGCACGGCCGTCATGATAGACAAGGAGACGAAGGACATGCGCCCCGTCCCCGAGTTCCTGAACATCCCGGGGCTCGTGCGCGACATGCAGAAGATCACTGACGCCGGGCGCGGCAAGTGGACTTCTAACATCATGATGGGGCTCGCGCTCCTCAAGCACTACAACCCGTACAAGTCGCCGACGCACTTCACGCTCTACGAGCTGTTCAAGAAGTTCGACAAGTCGTTCGGCCTGACTGGCCGCTCCTACGGCCGCGTTGACGGCAGGCGCTCGAAGCAGGACATCGAGGCGCGCCGCTCCGACCGCTGGAACTTCCTGTTCATCGCCGGCATGTGGTTCCAGGACTTGTTCAACTACGACTTCCGCCGCACCGAGATGTGCATCATTCCCTACGGCACACAGGAGGGCGAGATCTCCTTCTGCGCCTACAACACTGGCATCGGCTGGCGCAACATCATCGAGCAGATGCACCAGAACGCGACCGTCGCGCAGTGGTACAAGGAGCACGGCCGCCACGAGATCTTCGCCAAGGGCAAGGAAGTGGCCCTCGCCGACACGCCGGTCAGCTTGGTGCTGAACGAAGTTGACCTCCAGCGGCCGAACAAGCCGCAGATGGAGGGGCCGAAGACGGCGGCCGAGGAGGCTGCGATGATGCGCAAGCTATATCAGGAGATGGTCTTGAAGAAGAAGCTCGGCGCGGACGTGGAGAAGAACACGCCCGTCCAGATAAAGGGCCTCTCGCGCAAGAAGGAAGGCGAGACGGCGAACGTCTAACCTCGCCGTAAATCTGACAGACAGAAAAGCCCCGCGGGCGCACGCAACGCCCGCGGGGCTTTCGCCGTCGGGCGCCGTGCGCGTAAGATGAGGGCGAGGCTGCTCTGACTCCCCGCGTCGAAAGGAGAACCCTGATGGCTGTGGATAAGAAGCACGAGGTGACGGTCAAGGTTCGGGTGCTCGAGCTCTCGAAGGCCGGCAGCGGCATAGAGCTCGAGGTCTTCGCCGAGGGCGAGAAGCTGGGCGAGATAGAGATTGGCCACGGCTCCTTCGGCTGGCGCAAGGCGAGCGGCAAGCGCGGCTTCCAGCGCGTTGACTGGACGACGTTCGCAAACTGGCTCAACGAGAAACTCTACTGACGGGCGCGGCCCGTCGGGCTTGCTTGAATAATCCGGGGCGTTCATGTGTAATGGTCGCCGGTTAAAAACATGGCTCGCATTCTTCTTACGAACGACGACGGCATACACTCAGACGGCCTCGCGAAACTCGAAGAGTCTCTGCGCGCGCTCGGCGACGTTTACGTCGTGGCGCCCGCCTCCGAGATGAGCGGCGCCTCGCACAGCCTTACGCTCTCGCGCCCCCTGCGCATCCGGCAGATAGACGAGCGTCACTGGACTGTGGACGGCACACCCACCGACTGCGTCACGCTCGCCCTTAACCGCATACTCGGCGACGCGGAGCGGCCCGACCTTTGCTGCTCGGGCATCAACTACGGCGCGAACCTTGGCGACGACGCCAGCTACTCAGGCACCGTCGCGGGCGCGCTGGAGGCGACTATCCTCGGCGTGCCTGGGCTCGCCTTCAGCCTGGTGGCGCGCGAGAACTTCGACTTCACGGAGGCGGCGCGCTTCGCGCTCTCGGCCGCGCGCAAAGTCCTCGAAGAGGGGCTGCCCGAGGGGACTCTGCTCAACATCAACGTGCCGCCCGGCGAGGTGCGCGGCGTGCGCGTCACACGCCAGGGCATAAAGAAGGCGCGCCCCATCATCACCGAGCACATAGACCCGCGCGGCAAGGCTTATTACTGGATAGGCGAGGAGGTGTTCTCCTCCGCGCACGAGGACGGCACGGACTACTCCGCGGTCGAGGCCGGCTGCGTCTCCGTGACCCCGATGCGGAGCGACATGACCGACCACTCGGCCCTCGTAGCGCTCGACGGCTGGGTGACGCTGCGCTGCGAGGAGGTCGCCCGCGAGGACTGAAGCGGCGCGCGGCCCGTTAAAGATTCACTTCCCCCGGCTTAACTCGAGAAAAGGTCTCTGGCTCCCTTGATTTCCGACTGGCAGGCCGCACAGGCGTCGGGCTTCCGCATACCACGGGCGCGCATGGTCGAGCGACTGCGCGACCACTACCGCATCAGTGACGCGCGCGTGCTCGACGCGATGGCCGAAGTGCCGCGCCACCTCTTCGTCCCCGAAGCCTTGCAGTCGCGCGCCTACGGCGACCACGCCCTGCCCATCGCCGCCAACCAGACCATATCGCAGCCCTACATCGTCGCGCGCATGACGGAGCTGCTCGAAGTTGACAAAGAGAGCCGCGTGCTGGAGATAGGCGCGGGCTCCGGCTACCAGACGGCCGTGCTGGCGCGCGTGGCCGGGCAGGTCTATGCAATCGAGCGCATCGCGGAGCTTGCGCGCGATGCGCAGGCGCGCATAAGGCGCCTCGGGATATACAACGCGACGGTCAAGTGCTTCGACGGCACGCTCGGCTGGAGCGCTCACGCGCCCTATGACGCGGTGCTCGTCGCGGCGGGCGGCCCCGAGGTTCCCGAGCCGCTGCTCGCGCAGCTCAAGGTTGGCGGCCGCCTCGTCATCCCCGTCGGCCCGGCGCGCGACTCGCAGCGCCTCGTGCGGGTCGTAAGAACCGAGGGAGGTTTCGAGCACGAGGAGCACGGCCCCTGCGCCTTCGTCCCGCTCATAGGGCGCTACGGCTGGGCCGCGAGCTAGGCGCGCGCACTTCTAAGAACATGGAATCAATCACCGAACTTCTGCAGCAGATAAAGGGCTACCTCGACCCGCGGACTATCGCGGCGGCCGGCTACGTCGTGCTCATACTCGTCGTGTTCGCCGAGACGGGGCTGGCGATGGGCTTCTTCCTGCCGGGCGACTCGCTGCTCGTCGTCGCCGGGATATTCGCGGCGCGCGGCGACCTGAACGTGGTCGTGCTGCTCGTGTCGCTGTTCGTGGCGGCGGTCGTGGGCGACGCGGTCGGCTTCTGGACTGGCGCCAAACTCGGCCCGCGCCTCTTCAAGCGTCAGAAGTCGCTGGTCTTCCGCCCGAGCCACCTCGAGAAGGCGCACGCCTTCTACGAGAAGTACGGCGGCAAGACCATCATCATCGCGCGCTTCGTCCCCATCATTCGCACGTTCGCGCCCATCGTCGCCGGGGCGGCGAACATGGAGTACAGGCGCTTCGTCATCTACAACATCGTCGGCGGCTTCGCGTGGGTCTTCAGCATGATCCTGGCCGGCTACTTCCTCGGCAACCTCCTGCGCGACCGCTTCGGCGTCAACCTCGACGAGCACATCGAGTGGGTCGTCATCATCGTCGTCGCGCTCTCGCTCATGCCGCCCCTCATCGAGTACCTCAAGCACCGGCGCGAGAAGAAGGCCCGACTGCGCGACGGCGCCGGCGACGTGCAGGTTTGACACGCCGCGGCCGCGCCCTTAGAATGCCTCCAACGCTGCGGGGCGTGGCTCAGCCTGGTAGAGCGCTCGGTTCGGGACCGAGAGGTCGGAGGTTCGAATCCTCTCGCCCCGATTGGAAGTAGAGAAGTGACGGCCACTCGTTGAGGGTGGCCGTCTTTGTTTTCAGGCGTCGGAGGAGAGGGAGCCGGGTGGGACGAGGAGCTCGCCGGTCTCGGGGTTGATGAGGCCGTTGTTCTCGTCCTCGATGCTCGTGGCCTGCGTGTAAACGTCGCCGGCTATGGGGCGCGAGCGAAGCTCGTGTTTGAAGGCGCGTATGCGCTCGGCCTTCTCGGCGGCCTCGTCGGGGCCGCCGTAGTCGGAGAAGCCGAAGCCGCCCCACTCGCTCACCACGAGCGGTATCTGGCCGCGGTGGAAGAAGGGGTCGCCGACGACGAGGGGCTTGACGGCGACGCCTTCGATGCTGCCCGCGACGAAGTTGTCGAGCATCTCGCACCAGTGGCTCGGAGACGGCGTGTAGAGGTGCGCCGTCAGCAGGTCACTCTTGAGGCGGCCTTCTCGCGAGACGTGGTGCCAGCCGTCGTTGTCAACGACGAGCACCTGCGGGTGGTTAAGGCGCATGTAGTCGTACGCGTCGGCGATGTATCGCCGCGTCTCCTCGCTCGTCGCGATGTCCTGCGCCCCCCAATCCTCGTTGTACAAACTCCATATCACGACGGACGGGTGCGAGCCGATGTGGACGAGCATCCTCATCATCTCGGCCCAGTGGTTCTCGCGGCTGCGCTGGCTCGAGCTGTGCGGGCTCGGCACCTCGACCCACAGGAGCATGCCCGTCTCGTCCGCGAGGTCGTATATGCGCGGGTCAATGCCCGAGATGTGGACGCGCACCAGGTTGCAGCCCAACTCCTTCATCGCGCGCATGTGGCGCCGCATCTGCTCGTAGGTGGCCGTGCCCGGCTGGTAGAGGATGCCGTCGAGGTATATGGGCTCGTCGTTGAGATAGACGTGGCGGCCGCGCGCCTCGATGGTGCGCAGGCCGAAGTGCGTCTCTATCTGCGAGACGGTGCCGCCGGGGCCGCCGAGCTGCGCGACGAGCTGATAGAGCTTGGGCTCGGCGGGCGACCACGCGGAGGCAGAAGGTATCTCGAGCGTCACGCGCTGCCGCTTGTCGCCCGCTTCGAGCGGGAGCGTGACTTTCGTCGAGGCGAGCGGGCGGCGGCTCCCGCGCTCCGTGACGAGCAGGATCAGGCCGTAGAGGCCGGGGTCGTGCACGCGCGTCGTCAGATCGAAGGAGACGAAGCGGTCGCGGTGGCTGCTGATGACGTTGAGGCGCGAGCGCAGGCGGTTACGCTCTACCGGCTCCACCCAGACGCTACGGACGGCGCCCGTGTAGGTCTGATACCAGATGCCGCCCCGCTTATAGACGTGCGACTGCTGCTTGCCGCGCGGTATCTCGGCGTCCATCGAGTCGGCGATGCGCACCGTTATGCGGTTGACCAGCTGCAAGAGTTCGGGAGGCATCTCGTAGCTGAAAGAGGTGTACTCGCCGAGGTGCGCCTCCTCGCCCTCGACGGTGACGAGGGCGCGGCCGTTTAGCCACACGCGCGTCTCGTAACCGCACGCGCCGAAGGTGACCTGCGCGATGGTGCTAGGGGAGCGGAACCAGTGCTCCGGGATAGTGAACTCGCGCTCGTACCATGCGACGACGGTGTCCTGCCACGCGGAGTCGGACTGCTCCTGCGCCTCGCGCGCCTCCGTCATGTGCGCCTCGACGGAGCCGGGCCAAGTGGCCTTGCCCTTGTAATCGTGGCCCAAGTACCACTTCCTGCTGAGGCCGCGGTCTTCTAGGTCTAGGTCGAAGCGCCACTCACCGTCGAGCAACTCGTACTCGTTCGGCCGCACGACCGAGCGGGGCAGCGGGTTCAAATACTCCTGGACGGCCTGCGCGCCCTCGCGGTCGCGCGTGAAGCCGAAGTCCGTAATCGTCATCAACCTCTCCGAAGAAGTACGCGTCTCGAAAAACGTCCTCTAAATATAAACCAACGAGCGCGGGCCGCATACCGCGCGCGTGTAATGTGTCTGTCAACGTACAGAAAGCGCTCACGCGGGGCGCGTATAATCCCGGCACTGGTTTAATAGCGCATAACCATTATCAAAGGCCGCGCCGCCCTTATTACGTCGGGGCAGCGCGCCATATAGAAGCGTAGGTCAAAAACTCTCTACGGGCGTAGAAATTTAGTAGAGAATCGAAACGCTTCTATGAAAGTTTTCGGCCATAATCCCCCCGCTTAAGATGAAGGCGGGCGATACGAGAGGCGGGCCGGCCATAGGCGGCTCGCCTTTCCTTTGCCGACCCCTTATAGTTCTTCAATTCCCCCAGAAGAACGCGAGCGCGAGTTCCCCTGACCGAAACTCGTCGCGCCGCAGAAAGCCAGGCAGCAAAGACTGACGGCCGCTGTTAATCAAGCGGCCTCTGTTGCCGGAAGCTTTCCTCCTTGGCCGCGGGCTTTAGCGCGGCGCTTTCAACCGCAGACGCTTTCGAGAGCGAGCGGGTAATCGTCGCCGTCGCGCGCGTGGCGCGGCGGGGAGTCGGCGATTAGTCATTAATAGAACCGGGAAAGGGATTTATGAAAAACCTGAAAGAGACTCAAGAGCGCGACGGCGCACGGCGGCGCACGAACGGCAGCGGAGCTGTTAAGGGCGGCGGCGCGGCCTTGAACCTCGAAGACTGGCAGACGGGCGAAGGCGGCGGGGGCGTCGAGTACGACCTGATATGCCTTTCGCACCTTCGCTGGGACTTCGTCTATCAGAGGCCGCAGCACCTCCTGAGCCGCTGCGCGCGCGACCGAAGGGTCTTCTTCTTCGAGGAGCCCATCTACGGCGACGACTACCGGCTCGACGTGAAGCTGAGCGACGACGGCGTCTTCGTCGCCGTCCCGCACCTGCCCGAGGGCGTGAGCGGCGTCGCGGCCGAGGCTCTTCAGCAGGCCCTGCTTAACAGGATGATGGCCGAGCACGGTGTGGCAAACTACGTTCTCTGGTACTACACGCCGATGCCGGTCGCGTGGGCGCGCCACCTGCGCCCGCTCGCGGTCGTCTATGACTGCATGGACGAGCTCTCCGCGTTTAAGGGCGCGCCGCCCGCGCTCAAGGAGCGCGAGGCCGAGCTGTTCCGCCGCGCAGACCTCGTCTTCACCGGCGGTCAGAGCCTCTACGAGGCTAAGCGCGGCAAGCACCCGCAGATTTACGCCTTCCCTTCGAGCATTGACCGCGCGCACTTCGCGCAGGCGCGCGGCGACGTGGCCGAGCCCGCGGATCAGGCCGGCATTCCGCGCCCGCGCATGGGCTTCTTCGGCGTGGTGGACGAGAGGCTCGACATCGAGCTGCTCGACGGCCTCGCACTGGCGCGGCCCGACTGGCAGTTCGTCATCGTCGGCCCCGTCGTTAAGATTGACCCGGCTAGCCTGCCGCGCCACGCGAACCTGCACTACCTCGGCGGAAAGTCTTACAAGGAGCTGCCCGCGTACATCGCCGGCTGGGACGTTGCGGCGCTACTGTTCGCTCGCAACGAGCACACGCGCTACATAAGCCCGACGAAGACGCCCGAGTACCTCGCGGCCGGCAAGCCCGTCGTCTCCACCACGATACGCGACGTGGTGAGGCCCTACGGCGAGCTTGGGCTCGTCCACATCGCCGACACGGTCGAGGAGTTCGTGCGCGCCGCCGAGCCGCACATGACGGGCGAAGCCTCCGGCCGGGCCGAGTGGCTCGAGCGCGTTGACGACTTCCTCGCGGAGAACTCGTGGGACAAGACGTGGGCGCGCATGTCTGAGCTGATCGAGGCCGTGGCCGCGCGCAGGCTCGGCGCCTCTTACGGGCGCTTCATGGTAGTCGGGCAGCCCGACGCCGCGAGGCCCACGACCGGCGCGCTCGCCGCTGCGGCCGGCGACTGACTGCGGCCGTGAAGTAGAGAGGGGGCGCGGCTCACGTTTGCGCCCGCCCCCGTCGTTAATAAATTAGTATTCATAACGGGAAGGAAAGGTGTGTTGATGTTCGATTACCTCGTGGTAGGGGCCGGCTTCGCGGGGAGCGTGATAGCCGAGCGGCTGGCGCGCGTCGCGGGCAAGAAGGTCTTGATTGTTGACCGCCGCAACCACATCGGCGGCAACGCCTACGACCACTACAACGACGACGGCCTGCTCGTCCACCGCTACGGCCCGCACATATTCCACACAAACTCGCGCGAGGTCTTCGAGTACCTGACGAACTTCACCGAGTGGCGGCAGTACCAGCACCGCGTGCTCGCCTCCGTGGACGGGATGCTGCTGCCCATCCCCATCAACCTCGACACGATAAACCGCCTCTACGGGCTCAACCTGAACTCGTTCCAGGTCGAGGAGTTCTTCGCGTCGAAGGCAGAGAAGCGCGAGCCGGTGCGCACGAGCGAGGACGTGGTCGTGGGCCGTGTGGGGCGCGAGCTGTACGAGAAGTTCTTCCGCAACTACACGCGGAAGCAGTGGGGCCTCGACCCTTCGGAGCTTGACGCCTCCGTGACTGCGCGCGTGCCGACGCGCACGAACCGCGACGACCGGTACTTCACCGACACCTACCAGGCGATGCCCAAGCACGGCTACACGCGCCTGTTCGAGAACATGCTCGACCACCCGAACATCAAGGTCATGCTGAACACGGACTACCGCGACATCGAGCGCGTCGTCCCGTTCCGCGAGATGATCTACACCGGGCCGGTTGACGAGTTCTTCGACTGCCGGTACGGGAAGCTCCCCTACCGCTCGCTCGAGTTCAAGCACGAGACGCTCGAAGAGGAAGTGCACCAGCCGGCCCCCGTCATCAACTACCCGAACGACTACCTCTACACGCGCGTCACCGAGTTCAAGTACCTGACGGGCCAGCGGCACCCGAAGACCGCGATTGTTTACGAGTTCCCGCGCGGCGAGGGCGACCCCTACTACCCCGTGCCGCAGCCCGCGAACGCGGAGCTTTACCAGAAGTACAAGTCCCTGGCCGACGCGACGCCGAACGTGCATTTCGTCGGGCGGCTCGCGACCTACAAGTACTACAACATGGATCAGGTGGTTGCGCAGGCGCTCACGGTCTTCAAGAAGATCGCGGGGCGCTAAGGCAAGGCGCACGCCGGACAGGGGGGAACGCCGGATGAGCCTCAACCTTCAGGGCGGCCCGGCGCCGGAGCTGTGGGCGGGCTTCGAGTGCACGGTCAACCGCGTGGGCGACCGCTACTTCGACCAACTCGAACGCTCCGGCCACGCGCGCCGCGCCGAAGACCTCGACCTCCTCGCGTGGATGGGCGCCCGCGCCGTCAGATACCCCGTGCTTTGGGAGCGGACGGCGCCCGAGGGCTTGAGCGCTGCCGACTGGCGCTGGGCCGACGGGCGGCTCGCGCGCCTGCGCGAGCTTGGCGTGCGCCCCATCGTCGGCCTCGTGCACCACGGTAGCGGCCCTCGCTACACGGGCCTGCTCGACCCCTCGTTCCCCGAGAAGCTCGCCGAGTACGCGCGCGCCGTCGCCGAGCGCTACCCGTGGGTCGAAGACTACACGCCCGTCAACGAGCCCCTTACGACCGCGCGCTTCTGCGGCCTCTACGGCCACTGGCACCCGCACGGCCGCGACGCCGGGACGTTCGCGCGCTGTCTGGTCGCGGAGCTTCGCGGCACAGTGCTAGCGATGCGCGCGGTGCGTTTAGTGAACCCTTCGGCGCGGCTCGTGCAGACGGACGACCTGGGGAAGACTCACAGCACGCCGCTCCTCAGGTACCAGGCCGACTTCGAGAACGAGCGGCGCTGGCTGACCTTCGACTTGCTCGCGGGGCGCGTCACGCGCGAGCACCCGGTGCGCGGCTACCTGCTCCAGGCCGGCGTCGCGGAGAGCGAACTCGACTGGTTCTGTGAGAACGCATGCCCGCCCGACATCGTCGGCATCAACCACTACCTCACGAGCGAGCGCTTCCTCGACGAGCGGCTGGCGCGCTACCCGGCCAGCACGCACGGCGGGAACGGCCGGCACAGGTACGCCGACGTTGAGGCCGTGCGCGTCTGCGCCGAGGGCGCGGCCGGGCCTCGCGTTCTGCTCCGCGAGGCCTGGGAGCGGTTTGGCTTGCCGGTGGCGGTCACGGAAGTACATCTGGGCTGCACGCGCGAGGAGCAGTTGCGCTGGCTCGAAGAGGTATGGTCGGCCGCCTGCTCGCTCCGCGCCGACGGCGCCGACGTGCGGGCCGTGACGGCCTGGGCGCTGCTCGGCTCTTTCGACTGGGACAGCCTCGTGACGCGAGAGGCCGGAAGCTACGAGCCCGGCGCGTTTGACCTGCGCGCGCCTCGGCAGCGCCCGACGGCAGTCGCGAAGAGGCTGAAGGAATTCGCGGCCGGGCGCCAAGAGTGTCACCCGTCGGCCGAGTCGCCTGGCTGGTGGCGCAGGCTCGACCGCCTCATCTACCCGGCGGTCGAGAGGCGCGCGGGGGCGCGTTTGAGCGCGGGAGGTGAATGGGTGAAGGGGGGCGGGCCCGCGCGGCCGATTCTGATTACGGGCGCGACGGGGACGCTGGGCCGCGCGTTCGCGCGCCTGTGCTCCGCGCGCGGGCTCTCGCACAGGCTCACGAGCCGCGTCGAGATGGACATAGCCTGCGCGGAGTCGGTCGCGGGCGTGCTGGAGCAAGAGAAGCCTTGGGCGGTCGTCAACACCGCCGGCTACGTGCGCGTGGACGACGCGGAGCGTGAGCCCCATCTTTGCTTCCGCGAGAACACTGCGGGCGCCGAGACGCTCGCGCGCGAGTGCGCGCGCCGCGGCGTGCAACTGCTCACCTTCTCGTCCGACCTAGTCTTCGGCGGAGAGAATCGCACGGGGCCTTACGTCGAGTCGGACGAGACGGCGCCCCTGAACGTTTACGGCCGGAGCAAAGCCGAGGCCGAGCGGCTCGTGCTCGCGGCGCTGCCTTCGGCTTTGGTCGTGAGGACGAGCGCCTTCTTCGGGCCGTGGGACGAGCACAACTTCGTCACCGCAGCCCTGCGCGCGCTCGCGGCGGGCGAGGAGTTCGTCGCCGCCTCGGACTACGTAGTCTCGCCGACCTACGTGCCTGACCTTGTGAACGCGTGCCTCGACCTGCTCATTGACGGCGAGGCCGGCGTCTTGCACCTGGCGAGCACGGGCGCAATCACTTGGGCGGAGTTCGCGCGACGCGCGGCCGAGGTGGCGGGGCTCGACGCCGCGCTCGTCGTGGGGCGCCCCGTCGCCTCGCTCGGGCTCGCGGCCCCGCGCCCGACTTACACCGCGCTCGCGAGCGAGCGGGGCTCGCTGCTACGCCCGCTCGAAGCGGCCCTCGCGGCCTTCGCGGCCGAGCGCGCGCCCGCTTCGCGCGAGGCGCCGACGCGGGGCAGGCCGCGCCGCCGGGCCTAAAAGCGCGCGGCATGGGGTTTGAGTAAGCCTTCTTCAGACTAACTTGCGACGAGCCGTTTTCGGACAGGCCGCGGCTTGCCCGCGCCCGCCTGTGCCCGGAAATCGGTTCCCCTTTTATTGAAGAGGAGACGAGAGATGGCATCAACAGAGAGTTCACTTACGAACGACGTGCAGGCGGCGAGCCTGACCGGCGGGGGCGGCACAGGCACGCAGACTAGCGGCGACGGCGGCGTCACGATGCCGAATGTGGGGCAGACCGAGCGCTGGGTTTCGACGATAGGCGGCGGCGCGCTGGCGCTCTACGGCATAACTCGTGGGAGCCTGGGCGGCATAGCGCTCGCGCTCGTGGGCGCGGCCCTCATACAGCGCGGCTACACGGGCCACTGCGCCCTCTACGAGTCAATCGGCTACAGCTCGACGGGCGACAAGGGCCTTCGCAACAGCGAGAACGTGAGCGTCCCCGGCGAGCGCGGCATCAAGCTCGAGAAGAGCGTGACCGTGAACCGCCCTGCGGCAGAGCTCTACAGCTTCTGGCGCAACTTCGAGAACCTGCCGCGCTTCATGAACCACCTCGAGGCCGTGCACGTGACGGGTGCCGGCCGCTCGCACTGGGTGGCGAAGGCGCCGGCCGGCACCACGGTCGAGTGGGACGCCGAGGTCTATAACGAGAAGGAGAACGAGCTGATAGCGTGGCGCACGCTCGAAGGCGCGGACGTTGCCAGCGCCGGCTCAGTCCACTTTGAGCCTGCACAGGGAGGCGCCGCGACGACCGTGCGCGTCGTCCTCAAGTACGACCCGCCGGGCGGCGCTGTCGGCGCGGCCGTCGCGCGGCTGTTCGGCGAGAACCCCGAGCAACAGATAGACGAAGACCTCCGCCGCTTCAAGCAGATAATGGAGGGCGCGCAGAGCGCCGGCAGCGAGGCTTCGGGCCGCGGCGCCTCTGCCTGAAACACGTAAGAGCCGGCTGCGGGAAGTCGGACGAAACAGGAAACGCGGAGGGGAGGGCTCACAAGTCCCTCCCCTCCGCGCTTCCTGTTTGAGAGCGGCGCCGACGCTACTTCTTGTCGCCGGCCCGAATCAACTGTTCGAGGGCGGCGAGGCGCTGCTCTAGCGTGTTGACCTTCTCGCGGAGCTGCTCGACCTCTTCTGTCTTCTGCTGAAGCTCGGCCGTGCGCTCGTCGAGCGCCTTGATGGCGGCGAAGCTGACGCCAGCGATGTCGAGCACGCCGATGGACTTCTCGTCCGTGCCGAGCTTGAAGGCGGCGTGGAAGTCCTCGGCCATCGGGCCGAGGTGGCGAACCTGCTGCCCTTCGGTGATGTAGTTCCACGACGAAACGGGAACCTTACGCATGCGCGAGAGGATGTCCTCGCCGCTCACGGCCATGAAGTTCTCCTTCGTCGTGCGGCTCGAAGTGCAGTTAAACACGCCGCTCCCTGCGGGCAGGTTGCAGCCCGTCGTGCCGCCGAGGTTCGTGCGGAAGCGGAAGCCGCCCGTGGCGCGCGCCGCGAACTCGTTGTTGGCCGTGTTGCGGAACGTGTCGGCCGAGGCCGTGGCGGAGCCGTCCGACCAGATGAAGGTGCCGATGAAGCCGTTGTTCGAGGCGAACTTGCCCAGCGCCGTCGTGTGATCCTGGTCGGCCGTCACGTTGTAGCCTATGGCGACGGCCGCGAGGCCGCGGATGTTGAAGGTGTCGGGGTCGCACTTGCCGTTAATGAGCGGCCCGCCCGACTGCGCCTTGTTGCCGAAGGCGACGCCGTAGGTGTCGCACACGCGGTTGCCCGCGCCCGCCGAGAAGCCCGCGGCGCCCTTCACCTCGTTGCCGCTGCCGAATGCGATGCTGGAAGTCGAGCGCGCGAAGTTCGTGTCGCCGAACGCGAAGGCGTAGAGGCCCTCGGCGGTCGAGTTCGAGCCGCCCGCCCAGGAGAAGAAGCCCACGGTCGCGTCGTCCCACTCGTTGTCGGCGTAGCCGGAGCGGAAGGCGCCCTTGTACGAATCCCACGAAGTGCGGTAGCCCTTGCCCTGCATCGGCGAGACGCCTATGCCGAGGTTGCCGGTGGCGACGAAGCTGCCGTTCTGGAAGACCTTGAACCACGCCGGGGTGTGGCCGCCGGGGCCGGAGCAGCAGGTCGCGCCGCCGCGCAGGTTGATCATCGGCGCCGTGCCGTTGGCGTCGCCCACGGAGAGCTGCTCGGCGCCGGGGACGAACTTGACGAAGTTGGCGTCAACGTAAGCCTTGTTGGCGGCGTCGCCCGCGCTTACGGGGTTGCCGACGTTCGTGATCTGCGAGTTGTTGACGGAGATGCCGAGCTGGAAGGTGTTAGCGGCCGTCCAGTTGTTCGCCGCGTTCGTCTTTGCCACGGCCGCCGCGAGCTTCGACGCATTGATTTTACCCGTCGTGGTGGCTTCGTTAATCTTAGCGACGATGTCGTTGCCGGTCGGCGACTCGCCGCCGCCCGTCGGGGCCGATGTCAGGCGCGAGCCGTCGGCGAAGGTGATGCCGCTGCCGGCGCCGGAGAGCTTCAGGTTGCCGGCGACTTCGAGGCGCTCGGTCGGCGTCGGCGTGCCTATGCCGACGTTGCCGAAGGCCGTCACGCGCATCCTCTCGGAGACGAGGCTGTTCGAGGGCGCGGTGCGGACGATGAAGGCGGCCTGGTCGTGCGCGCCCGAGTCGAAGAAGGCTTGGCCGGGGAAGTAGGGGCTCTGGTTGCCGAAGAACTGTAGGGCGGCGCCCTGCGGCACGTTCGTCATCGAGGGCATGGCGTAGAAGCGCAGCCCGCCCTTGTTGTCGGAGAGGTGTATGTCGCGGCCGTAGGTCTCGACGTTGGCGGGCGCGCTGAAGACAATCGCCTCGTCAACGTTCATCGTCGCGGCGTCGGCCACGCCCGTCTGCGCTACTACCTGGCCGGACTCGACCTTGACCGACCCCTCGGAGGTTCCCACCTTGCCGGAGTCGCCCTTGCGCGAAATCTGTAGGCGGTAGGAGCCGTCCGCGACCTGCCGCCCCGAGGCGTCTTCGAGCGACCAGTTCACTTCGCCCGCCTGAAAGCCCGAGTCGAAGACCAGCTCGCCCGACGGGCCGTAAACTTCCAGCCGCGTCTGGCCCGCCTTCGCCGCCGGCAGCCTGACGGCGCCGCGGGCGGGCTTGGCAGCCGAGGCCAGCGCGCCCTGCGTCTCGGCCTCGCCCTGCGCCAGCGCGGGCGCCGAAAGGGCGGTTAAAAGTGCCATCGCGAAGATAAGGCGGGTAAAGTTACGCATGAATACTAACTCCTTGAATAATCAGTCGGGTTTGATTTTCGGCGCGGCGTCGGGCTTCGTTCAGTCCCGTAAACGGCCCTACTGGCGCGCGCTCGATAAATGCTGTCACCGTCAAACGCGTATAAGGCGCGCGGATTGAATCGGCGGGCGCCGGGAATTTATCCCGCACAGTGGCGCAGGCGATGAAAAAGCCAGATTTTCGCCAATCAATCCCCACCCGACGCGCGCTAGACTTCCGCCGTTCTCTTAAACTTCGGCTGGCGAGGAGGAGCAGAAGACAGATGGCTGACGAAGAGCGGAGTGAAGAGCATGGCGGCGGCACCGGCGGGCAGGGCGGCGAGGCGACGGGCGACCCCGGCCGCACGCCCGGCAAGGCCGAGGGCGGCGAAGAGACCGTCGAGGAAGACCTGCGGCAGAAGGGGGCAGAGGGCTAGGGCGAGACCGCGGCCCTCGGTCTTAACCACACAGTCACGGAGAGCACGGGGACGGCGCGGACGGTAGAACTCCTCCGTGCCGTCCCCGTGCTCTCTGTGTTAAAGTCTCCCCCTCCCGCAGCTCGCCCAACCGGGAACAACTCAAGCAGGCCCGATGGTAAAACTCAAAATCCTCGTCGTCCTCCTGTTCACGGCCTTCTCCGTCGCGCTCCTGTTCACGGACAACCCGGCGCACGCCTTCTCGGCGAGGCCGCCCGCGGGCCACACGCGCGCGCCGGGCGAGTTCGAGTGCTCCGAGTGCCACGTCGTCGAAGACCCCGGCACCGGGAAACTCAAACTCTCCGTGCCTCAGTCCTACGTGCCGGGCCAGAGCTACGACGTGAGCGTCACGCACGAGAACGCCGACCCGACCCGCGTGCGGTGGGGGTTCCAGCTCACGGCCCTCGACCAGAGCGACGCTCGCGCGGGCACGCTCGCGCCCCTCGACGACAAGACGCAGGCCGTTGACGGGCAGGGGCCTTTCCCGTCGCGCCAGTACATCGAGCACACCTCGGCCGGCACCTTCTCGGGACAGCAGAACGGGGCGAGCTGGGCTTTTAAGTGGACTGCGCCCGCGGAGGACGTTGGGCCTGTAACCTTCTACGTCGCCGGCAACCAGGCGAATGGCGACGGCAGCAGCTCCGGCGACAACATCTACTTCACCTTCGCCGTCTCGCAGCCAGCCCCCGCCGCGCCCGACTTCTCGCTCTCCGTCACGCCCTCTTCGCGCACACTCCCGCAGGGCGGCAGCACCACTTACGACCTGACCGTCACGCCGCTCAACGGCTTCACGGGGGAGGTCACGCTCGGCGTCTCGGGCGCGCCAGCGCAGTCCGTCGCCAGCTTCTTCCCTGAGCCCGTCGAGATAACCGACGCGACGCCCAAGACTTCGCAGTTCAGCATAAGCCCGCAGTTCGCCGCGCCCGGCAGCTACACGCTCACCTTCACGGCCGCGAGCGGCGCGCTCTCGCACTCGGCGCAGGCCGCCTTCAACGTCATCAAGGCAGACGACGCAGACGTGTCCATCACGCAGTCCGTCTCCCCCAACCCGGCGCAGGCCGGGGCGGACGTTAAGTTCACCTACACCTTCACGAACAACGGGCCGGGGCAGGCCACCTCGCCCCTGGTCACCATCAAGTTCCCGCGCGAGCACGGCGGCTTCGCGAAAGGCTCAGGCACCTGCACGCTCATACCCGGCGACACAGAGGTCACGTACTTCTGTCTTCTCGCGAACCACCCGGCCGGGAGCAGCGAGACGATTGACTTCACGCTGCGGCCGACGCAGCCCGGCCCGTTCCAGATAACGGCGAGCGCTAAGGCCAACGAGAACGACCCCGACCAGTCGAACAACACGGTCTCGGCGGCGATTCCCGTCGCGCCGCTCACCACGGGGCCGCGGATGACGGTCGCCGGCCTCGGCGTCCGCACCGTCGTGGGCGGGCTAGACGCGCCGACCTCTATGGCCTTCATAGGCCCGGACGAGTTCTTCGTGCTTGAAAAGAACACGGGCCGCGTCATTCATGTCCTAAACGGCCAGAAGAAGGGCGTCGTGCTCGACCTCCCCGTAAACAGCGCCTCGGAGCGCGGCCTCCTCGGCATAGCGGTCAGCCCATCCTTTGGCTCCCACGACAGCAGGTTCGTCTATCTCTTCTGGACGGAAAGCTCTACGAGCGGGGACACGACCGGCGTCGGGCAGGTGTCTCTGCTCGGCAACCGCGTTGACCGCTTCGTCTGGGACGGGGAGAAGCTCACGCAGGACATCAACATCATACGCATGCGCGCGCTCCAGACGGACGAGGGGCAGCCGCCGCGCGGCAACCACAACGGCGGCGTCCTGCGGTTCGGGGGTGACGGCATGCTCTACATCCTCATCGGCGACGTGGGCCGCCGCGGGCTCCTTCAGAACATCAGGAGCGGAGCCCCCGTCCCCGACGACCAGTTCGGCGGCCCCGAGCCGGACGACGAGCACCTCTCCGGCGTTATACTCCGCCTAAACGAAGACGGCACTACGCCCACAGACAACCCATTCTTCGACGCGCAGACGGGCCTCACGGGCGAGGCCGCCGAGAACGTCAAGAAAATCTACGCCTACGGCATACGCAACAGCTTCGGCATGGACTTCGATCCCGCGAGCGGCGGCCTCTGGGCGCAGGAGAACGGCGACGATTCGTTCGACGAGATAAACTCCCTCGGCCGCGGCTCCAACAGCGGCTGGGCGCAACTCATGGGGCCTTCGTCGCGCGTGGCCGAGTTCAAGGAGATTGAGAGCACGAAGTACAACTTCACGCTTGAGCAGAACCGCTGGCCGCCCTCCGCAATCGCCTCGACGCCCGCCGACGCGCTCGCGCGCCTCTACCAACTGCCCGGCTCGCACTACCGCGAGCCCGAGTTCAGTTGGAAGTATTCGGTCGCGCCCTCGGCCGTCGGCTTCGTCCGCGGCGAAGCGCTCGGCGCGCGCTACCGCAACCGCCTCCTCGTCGGCGCAGCCAGCACCACGCTCCTGGGCGGCTACCTCATGAGCTTCGACCTCAACGACAGCCGCGAGAACTTCACCTTCGCAGACCCGCGCCTAGCCGACGGCGTCGCCGACAACTCCGACAAGTTCGACCTGACCGAGAGCGAGAGCCTCGTCATCGGGCGCGACTTCGGCATCACGACCGACATCAAAAATGGGCAGGACGGCAACTTGTCCCCCATCGTCTATGTCGTCTCGCACACGAACGGCGCGGTTTACGAAATCTTCCCCAAGCCCGCCCTCTTCGTCGCCCGGCTCGACGGCGCGCAGGAGACGCCGCCGAACAGTTCACAGGCGCGCGGCCTCGCCACACTGCTGCTCAACCCCGACGGGCTGACGGGCCGCGTCTCGCTCAGGTTCCAAAACCTCTCCTCGGCGCAGACGACGGCGCGCCTGCACGGCCCTGCCCCCGCCGGGCAGTCGGGGCCGCCCGTCCTAGACCTGCCCGCCGGCAACTTCACGGACTTCTCAATCACGCTCACGCCGCAGCAGGCGAGCGACCTCCGGGCCGGGCTTCTCTACATAAGTGTCCGCAGCCAGAACTTCCCGGCGGGCGAGATACGCGGGCAGTTCGGGGCGGTGAACGCCTCTTCGGCCGTAGAAGTCGAAGCGGGCGACGGGAGCGTCGTAGAGGGCGCGCGCACGAAGACCGTGACGGTCGTGCGCCTCGGCGACACGACGCAGCCCGGCGAGGTCGAGTACGAGACGCAGGACGGCACGGCCTCGGAGCGCACAGACTACACGACCGCGCGCGGCACGCTCCGCTTCGCCGCCGGCGAGACCTCGAAGACGTTCGACGTGCTCATCACCGACGACGCCTTCCAGGAGACGGACGAGACCTTTGGCGTCGCTCTCTCGACCGCGGCCGGCGACGTGAGCGCGCC
>DASPKR010000764.1:0-3076 GCA_035627975.1 Pyrinomonadaceae bacterium
GCACCCGGCCTACAACCCTTACAGCTACCACCGCGGCTCCGTCTGGCCGGTCGAGCACGGGACGTTCGCCGTCGCGTTCGCGCGCTACGGCTACCAACGCGTCGTAGAGTTGATCGCGCAAGCGCAGTTCGAGGCCGCCGCCCTCTTCGACTTCTACCGCCTGCCCGAACTCTTCAGCGGCCACCAGCGCGACGAAGACCACCCGTTCCCTGCGCACTATCCGCAGGCCAACTCGCCACAGGCATGGTCGGCCTCCGCCGTCTTCTGTCTGCTGCAAGCGATGCTCGGCCTCTACCCTTACGCCCCACTTAACATGCTCTTGGTTGACCCGCACATGCCGGAGTGGTTACCTGAGATTACACTGAACAATCTGCGCGTGGGCGACGCCGTGGTGACGATCCGCTTCTACCGAACCAAGAGCGGCAAGGGCGATTACGAAGTGCTCGACAAGCGCGGGCCGCTTCACGTCCTCCGCCAGCCGAGCCCGTGGTCTCTGACCGCCGGCTTCGCCGAGCGTCTAAAGGATGTGCTGACGAGCCTGCTGCCGGGAAAATGATCTGAAGGAGAGCGAGTATAGAAATCAGGGAGGAGCCATCGCGTGGAGCAATTGAGTAAGCCTGAAGTCGTCGTCATCACGGGCGCGTCCGCCGGCGTGGGGCGCGCCGTGGCGCGCGCGTTCGCACGCGAGGGCGCGCACATCGGCCTGCTGGCGCGTGGGCGCGACGGGCTGGAAGGTGCGCGCCGCGATGTTGAAGAGTTGGGAGGCCGCGCGCTCGTCGTGCAGGCGGACGTGGCTGACGCGGAGGCGGTCGAGCGTGCGGCGGAAGCCGTCGAAAACGAGTTCGGCCCCATCGGCATTTGGATCAACAACGCGATGGTGTCGGTCTTCGCGCCTGTGAAGGAGATGAAGCCGGAGGAGTACAGGCGCGTGACGGAGGTAACGTACCTCGGCTACGTGTACGGCACACTCGCCGCCTTGAAGCGAATGCTGCCGCGCGACCGCG
Organism: Pyrinomonadaceae bacterium; assembly: GCA_035627975.1. Classification (GTDB taxonomy): domain Bacteria; phylum Acidobacteriota; class Blastocatellia; order Pyrinomonadales; family Pyrinomonadaceae; genus QHXN01. The sequence goes on from DASPKR010000764.1 coordinate 1,005, forward strand.
GAGTGATCGTGCAGGTCGGGTCGGCGCTGGCCTACCGGGGCATCCCCTTGCAGTCCGCCTACTGCGCCGCGAAGCACGCCATACAGGGCTTTCATGATTCGCTACGGAGTGAGTTGATCCACGACCGTTCGAACGTGCGCGTGACGATGGTACAACTTCCCGCGATGAACACGCCGCAGTTCGGTTGGGTCAAGTCGCGCCTTCCGCAGAAGCCTCAGCCGGTGCCGCCTATCTACCAGCCGGAGGTCGGCGCGGAGGCTGTGCTCTTCGCCGCGCGGAATGACCGGCGCGAGATGTACGTCGGCTATCCGACGGTCGAGGCGATTGTCGGAGACAAAATCGCGCCGGGCTTCGCGGACAAGTACCTTGCGAAATACGTCTACGCCGCGCAGCAGACCGAAGAGCCGGTCGAATCCGACCGCAGAGATAACTTGTGGGAGTCTGTGCCGGGAGACCACGGCGCGCACGGCACGTTCGACGACCGCGCAAGCGCGTCAAGCCCGCAACTGTGGGCCAGCATGAACCGCAACTGGCTGGCGATTGCAGGGGCCGGCCTCGCCGGTCTGGCGGTCGGACTATTCATTAGCCGCGCCTCCGAGAAAGCTATCGAGCGGTAAAACAGTGCGGCGGGAGGAAAGAATTTCAAACGGGCATGACTGAAGAACACTTCAACTCGGACGCCGTTCGAGAGCATTACGACCGCCTCTCAGTCTTTTACCGGGCGCTGTGGGGTGAGCACATCCACCACGGCTTCTGGGAGGATGGCGAGTCGCCCGCACGCGCGCAGGTGAAGCTCGTCGAGCGTCTCGCCGCGCGCGCGGGCATACAACGCGGTAGCCGCGTGCTCGATGTCGGCTGCGGCATCGGCGGCCCGGCGCTCTGGCTGGCGCGGAATCTAAGCTGTTTCGTCTTGGGTCTCACGATTAGCCCCGTGCAGGCGCGGATGGCGGCGGAGAGGGCGCGGGTCGAAGGCTTGGACAATCTCTCGCGCTTCGAGGTCAGCGATGCGAACCGGCTTCAGTTTGAGGCGGAGTCTTTTGACGTGGTGTGGGTGATCGAGTGCAGCGAGCACCTCGTGGACAAGGCCCGCTTCATAGAGTCTTGCGCGCTCGTCCTGAAGCCGGGCGGCGTGCTCGCGCTCTGCGCGTGGCTGAGAGCGGAACCGCACGCCCGGCCCGAGCACGCGCGGCTCGTCGCGGAGGTCTGCCGCGGGATGCTCTGCCCGCAGCTCGCGAGCATGCAGGACTACACGGGCTGGATGAGCGCGAGCGGTTTCACAAGAATCGAAGCCGAAGACGTCACGCGGCATGTGGAAGAGACTTGGGCGCGCTGCGCCGCACTCGCCAGCCGCCCGGAGATTAAGCTACCGCTGCGAGCGGCTGACGAACGCACGCGCAGCTTCGTCGAGACGTTCCCCGCCATCCGGCGTGCTTACGCCGAGGGAGCAATGGCCTACGGCATGTTCGCCGCGAGGAAGGCTGAATGATGGCAGAGGAGGACGGCAAACGGAATCTCACCGCGCCCGGCATCCACGGCGAGCGCGTCCCGATGCGCGACCTCTCGCGTGAGGAGGTGGACTTCTGCGTCGTCGGCGCGGGCGCGGGCGGCGGCGTCATCGGCGCGAAGTTGGCCGAAGCCGGCTTCTCAGTCGTGATCCTCGACGCGGGGCCGCACTGGAATCCCGTGAAGGATTTCGTCTCGGACGAGGTGGCTTCTCGCAAGCTCTTCTGGAACGATGAGCGGATTACGGGCGGCGCCGACCCCGTCGAACTCGGCTCGAACAATTCGGGCCGCGGCGTCGGCGGGAGCACCGTCCACTACTCGATGGTGGCGATGCGGGCACACCCGGAAGACTTCCGTCGTCGCACGCTCGAAGGCGAGATAGAAGGCGCGGACGTGAGAGACTGGCCGCTCACCTTCGAGGAGTTGGGGCCCTACTACGAAGAGGTAGAGGAGGCGCTCCAGATTGCCGGCCCGACTTTCTATCCGTGGGGCAAGCGCCGACGCCGTTACCCGCAGCGCGAGCACGAGCTGAACGCCTCGGCCCAAGTCTTAGTCCGCGGCTGCACGCA
>DASPKR010000765.1:0-6887 GCA_035627975.1 Pyrinomonadaceae bacterium
AGGACATAATAGCAGGCGCGCGCGCGGCGCGGCTAACGCGCTCGCGGAAAGAATTTCACGCGGAGTGCGAAGGCGGGGCGGGAGAAACTGCCTGAGAGGTTTCGGCTGCCTGTCTTGAGTAAGGTTTTGACGCGCGCGCGCACCGGCACGCTACGGCTTCTTGTTCTCGCAGGGCTCGACGGAGCTTTGCTCGGCGAGGCCGAGCTTCTCGCGTATGAAGCGCTCGGCGTCGGCCTCGATGAGCTCGCCGCCGACGACCCATGCCTTCTCTGTGAGCACGTCGCCCTTCGCGTTGAGCTTCGCCGGCTCGAGGAAGACGTTGAAGGGCGAGCCCCATCGGCGGCCGTCGCCGCACGCCTGCCTGTAGGCGTAGTGCGTCGTCTTGTCGCGGTCTTCGCCCTTCTCCGACTCCACGACGACCGTGTAGGGCGCGCCGCCCTGCGACTCGAAGTACTTGCGCGTGTCGTCGGCCGCGGCGTACTCGCTCACCCCGACCACGTCGAAGCCGTGCTGCCTGTACTTCTCAAGGAGCCTTGCGATCACCGGCGCCTCCATCTTCCAGTTGCCGCACCAAGGCGCGAAATAGACGACCATCAGAAGCTTCTTGCCCTTCGCGAGCTGGCGCAGGTTCACGTCCGAGCCGTCCTTCAGGCTCTTGAACGTCCAGTCCTTGTAGTCGAGCTTCTGCTCCAGGAGCGGCGCGTACTCGTGGTTCTGCGCCCGCGCCGCCGCCGGCAGGACGGCGGCCAGCAGAATCGCGGCCGCCGCGGTGCGTCTGAGAGTCTTGAGCATGGCTTACCTCACCTCTTACGGCGCTCAACGACGGGCGTCGGCCGTCGTGGCGGCCGTCTCTTCTAGCAGCGGGCGCACGAGCGCCTCGAAGCCGGCTCGGTCGCGCGGGCCGAAGATTTTGTGGCGGACTCGGCCCTCGCGGTCAACTATGTGCGTGACGGGCAGGCCCGGCCCGTTGTTGAAGGGCTCGGCCGCTTCGCCGGAGCCGAGGAGCACGGTGTACTCCTGCGGGATGTCCTTCTGGAACGTGCGAATCTTTGCGGGCGTGTCCTCGGGGTCGGAGGTGACGCCGACGATTGTCAGCCCGCGCGAAGCGTGCTCGCGCTGCAAGGCGTTGAACTCGGGTATCTCGCCGCGGCAGGGGCCGCACCACGTCGCCCAGAAGTTGACGACGACGACGCGCCCGCGCAGGTCGCTCAGGCGGTAGGGCTCGCCCTCGAGCGTCTTGAACTCAACGTCCGGCAGCAAGGGCAGGTTAGAGTTCGCGGCCGCGGCGCCCGACGAGCCGAGCTGCGCGGAGGCGGGCGCGGCCGTCGCGGTCTTGCCGTCGCCCTTAGACCAGCGCTCGACCCACGCCTCCGGGTTGAAGGGGAGGCTCGCGGCGAAACTCGAAATCTTCGTCACCGTGCCTGTCGCAACCATCAGGCCGATGACTATGAGCATGGCGCCCGAGAAGACTTCGACCTTGTGCAGGTGACGGCGGAAGCGCGTGTAGAAGCCGAGGAACTGGTTGATGCCGAGGCCCGTGAGCAGAAAGGGGACGGCGAGGCCCGCGGCGTAGAAGGCCGAGAGCGCCAGGCCGCTCTGCCAGCCGCCGCTCGAAGCGGCGAGGCCGATGATGCCGCCGAGAATGGGGCCGATGCACGGCGTCCAGCCGGCGGCGAAGGCGAGGCCGAGGACGAGCGAGCCGAGCGGCCCGCGCGGCTTCTCGTCGGAGAACTTGCGCGTGTCGCGGTAGAAGGCGCTTATCCTGAGTATGCCTATCAGGTGCAGGCCGAAGACGATGATGACTATGCCGCCGATGAGGCTCACCCACCGGTTGCTCGTTATCGCCGAGCCGAGCAGCCCCGCGGCCGCCCCCAGGCTCAGGAATATGAGCGAGAGGCCGGCGTTGAAGGCGAGCGAGTTTAGTATGACGGCGCGCCGCGCCTGAGAGCGCGAGGCGCCCTCGCCCTTGAGGTGGTCAATGCTCACGCCCGAGATGAGGGAGATGTAGCCGGGGACTAGCGGCAGCACACACGGCGACAGGAACGACGCCAGGCCGCCGACGAACGAGATGAGAACGGTGTAAACGTTTGCGCCTTCCATAACGCCTGAGAGCTTACAACAAACGGGGCCGAATTTCCGCCCGCGGCGCGCGGTTCGCGCGTAAAGAAAAGGTAAAAAGTTTCAGTTGTTGACGGTCACGATCTTTAGCCGGCCGTCGCGGCCCGAGGGGCGGAACCAGATTTCGCCGTCGCCCACCATCACGCCCCGCCAGTTGGCGAAGAGCCCGCCCGTCTCCTCTTCGGCGAGCGCCCGCTTCACCTTCGCAGTGAAGATGCTTCTGTAGTTCCTCAGAAACTCCCGCCGGCCGCGGACGCGCGCGGCGCGCCCGCGCAGGTTCGTGCGCAGGGGGAAGCTGACCATGTCGGCGACGCGGGCGCGGTCGTCGTCGGCGACGGCCCGCTTCAAGCCCGACAGGAAGCGCTCGACCTCGCGCGGGTCTTCGACGCCCGCGACTGCGAAGGGGCTCTCGCCGTTCTCTTGCGCCCGCGCGGCCGAGGGGGCGAGGAGGGGCGCGGCGGAGGCCAGAAGTAGTAACCCCGGCAGCGCCGTCAAACGTCTTCGCGTCATCCCGCCTCCCCTCCGCTACTGCTCGGCCAGCAGCTTCTCTATCATCGAGGCCATGATGCGCGCCTCCTCGTCCGAGGCGCTGACGGTGATGAAGCGCACGCGCCCCCGGCGGTCAATCAGCACAGCGGTCGGCAGAGAGGTGACGCCGTAAGCCTCGCCGTTCTCCTCGTGGCCGGAGACGCCGAAGCCGTACTCGATCTGGTTGCGCTTCTTGAAGCGGCGCAGGGACTCAAGCTCCTCGGGCGGCGAGAGCGAGCGGCCCTCGCCGCTGCCGTAATACTCCGTGAGCCCGAGGATGACGAGGCCGCGGTCTTTGTACTTCGCGTGCAGGGCGTTCAGCTTCGGTATCGTGTAGCGGCACGGGCCGCACCACGTCGCCCAGAAGTCGAGGAGCACGACCTTGCCGCGCAGCCCGGCGAGGTTGACGGGCTGCTGGTCAATCCACTCGCCCACCTTTATCTCGGGCGCGGCGGCCGCCGCCAGGCCTTCGACGGCCGGCGGCTCGCTCAGCCGCTCGCCGTTCTCGAGCAGCATCCCCGTGGCCTGCCTGTAGAGTCGCGCCGAAGGGATTGCGACGGCGCGGCCGCGCATCTCCTGTATGAGGCGGACTGCCGCCGCGCGGTCGCCGGCGCGGATGAGGGAGTTCGCGAGGAACGCCCCGGCCGCGAAGACGGCCGCGTCGCGGTCGCGCTGCTCGATCCGCTCGTCTTTCAAAATCCCGAGCGCAGCCGCGTATGCCCCTCGGGCGTGCGAGGCGGCGCGCGCGTGATCCTTCTTCTTCGTGTAGAGCGAGGCGAGGACGGTGTGCATGCGGTGGAGGTCTGCGTCGGTGCGCGGCGAGGAGGCGGCGTACTCGGCGAGGAACTTCTCGGCCTCGTCGGCGCGGTCTAACTGCGCGGCGCGCTGCACGACGTTGACGCGCGCCTGCTGGCGGAGGTCTGCCGGGGCGCCCGCCTCTTCCGAGAGGAAGCGGCGTAAGGTTTCGAGCGCGGGCTCGGCGCGGCCCGCGAGCGCGTAGAGCAGCCCCGCGTAGTAAAGGTCTGTGCCGCGCAAGGGGCCGCGCTCAGTAAGAAGCGTCGCGTGGCGCAGCGCCATGTCGCGCTGCTCCTGATAGGTCTTCGCTTCGAGCGCGCGGTCGAAGGGCAGGCGGTTCTTCTCGAACTCCTCGAACTTGCGCCGGGCGTAAGTGGAGGCCTCCTCGTAGAGCTGCTTCGCCGTCGCGGCCGACGACGGCGAGTCGCCCGCCTTGACGGCGCCGTCGGCCGCGACGGCCGTCTGCGCGAAGGCCGGGGCGCCGAGCGCGGCGGCCAGAAGGATGATGACGGCCAGGCCGTTTGAAATCTTCATAAAGTTATCAGGCACGGCTCTCAAGCGTCTCACTCCGCGCGCGAGGCGGCGAGCGTGCGGCCGAAGCGCGCGGGCGAGAATGCTTCGAGGGCTCGGGGCGGCAGAGTGGTTGCCACGCCCGTCACCATGTCGGCGACTATGCGCGCGGCGGCGGGCGCGAGCAGTATGCCGTTGCGGTAGTAGCCGGTCGCGTAGAAGAGCCCGGCGCAGGCGGCCGACTCGCCCAGCACGGGAAGGCCGTCCTCCGAGCGCGGCCGCAGGCCCGCCCACGAGTCGGCCAGAGTCAGAGAGGCGAGCCGCGGGGCTATCTCTACGGCGTGGGAGGTGACGGCGCTTAAGCCCTCCGGCGTGACCGAGCAGTCGAAGCCGGCGCGCTCCGTGGTCGAGCCGGCCAGCAGTCGGCCGTCCCTGCGCGGGACGACGTAGCCGCGCGGGCTATAGACGACGTGGCGCACGAAGGCGCCCGACTCTCGCGGCCGCGCGAAGCAGAGCATCTGCCCGCGCACGGGCTCGACCGCGGGGTGCGCGCCCTCGACCGCGCGCGCCTCGTCCGTGTCACGCTCCGTGACCATAAGAGGCACACGCGAGGCCCATGCGCCCGCAGCCAAGACGACTGCGCCGGCCGGCGCGAAGCCGCGCGAAGTCTCCACGCCCGCGGCGCGGCCCGCTATGACGCGCACGCTCGTCGCCGCAGTCCCTTCCGAGAAGCGCACGCCGAAGCGCGCGGCCGACTCGGCTAGCGCGCGCACGAGCAGCCGGTTCTCGACCTGCCAGTCGCGCGGGAATCGCAAGGCCGCGCGCACGCGCGGCGAGACTTCGGGCTCAATCCCTCTGGCCTCGCGCGCCGTGAGCCGCTCGACTTCGAGCCCCTCGCGCGTCTGCCACTCGTAGCGCCGCCCGACCTCGCGCTCGTCCTCCTCCGTCAGCGCCAGGTAGAGCGTCCCCGCCCGGTCAAGCTCCACGTCTATCCCCGACTCTTCGCGCAGCTCTTCGGCGAAGGACGGCCACGCCTCGCGGCTCGCGCAGAGCAGTTCGAACAGCTCGTCGCGGCGGTCGGCCTCAGCCTGCGGCGCGAGCATCCCGCCCGCGGCCGACGTGGCCTGCGCGCCGAGCCGCCCCGACTCCAGGACGTGAACGCCCATGCCGCGCCGCGCAAGCTCGCGCGCAGCCGCAAGCCCCGCCACGCCGCCGCCCACGACGACGACGCCCGCGCCCCCATCGAACTCTTCAATGCTTCTCATTTACGGAGACTTGCTGGTATGATGCAAAAAAAGCAATCAGCAATCAGCGGTCAGCATTCAGCTCCGGGCGGGAGCCGGGAGTCTCGTCGTTTGGCCGCCGCAGGCTGATTGCTGAAAGCTGAAAGCTGGTTGCTGCCATGTCTCATACTATCACACTCATTCCGGGCGACGGCATCGGGCCGGAAGTCTCCGCGGCGGCGGTGCGCATCATCGAGGCTTCGGGCGTGGACGTGCAGTGGGAGACGCACTACGCGGGCGCGCAGGCTTTGGAGAAGTACGGGACGACGCTGCCCGACGACCTGCTCGAATCCATCAGGCGCAACAGGGTCGCGCTCAAAGGCCCGATAACGACGCCGGTGGGCAAGGGCTTCACCTCCGTCAACGTCGGCTTGCGAAAGGCGCTCGACCTTTACGCGAACCTCCGCCCCGTGCGCGCCCTGCCGAACGTGCCGGCGCGCTACCCCGAGCTCGACTTGGTCGTCGTGCGCGAGAACACGGAGAGCCTCTACGCGGGGCTCGAGCACGTCGTAGTCCCCGGCGTCGTCGAGAGCCTGAAGATAATCACGGAAAAGGCTTCGACGCGGATAGCGCGCTTCGCCTTCGAGTACGCGCGCCGCGAGGGGCGCAAGAAGGTGACGTGCGTCCACAAGGCCAACATCATGAAGCTCTCCGATGGGCTGTTCCTCGAGTGCTTCCGCAATATGTCGGCCGGCTACCCGGAGGTGGCCGCAGAGGACAAGATAGTCGACAACGCCTGCATGCAGCTCGTCATGCGCCCGGAGCAGTTCGACATAATGCTGCTCGAAAATTTATACGGCGACATCGTGTCCGACCTGTGCGCCGGCCTCATAGGGGGCTTGGGGCTCGTCCCCGGCGCGAACATAGGCGAGCTGGGCGCCGTCTTCGAGGCCGTCCACGGCTCGGCCCCCGACATCGCCGGGCAGGGCGTCGCCAACCCGACTGCGCTGCTCCAATCCGGCATACTCATGCTCCGCTACCTCGGCGAGCGCGAGGCGGCCGAGCGCGTCGAGCGCGCCATGCTCAAGGTTTACGAGGAGGGGAAGGTGCGCACTCGCGACGTGGGCGGCACCTCCAAGACCGACGAGTTCGCAAGCGCCGTCATCGCCGCCATGCAGTGAGGCGCGACGGCGCCGCCCGAAAATTTCTTGACACTCTCGCCGCGACGGTCATAGAGTTCCGCAGCAATCTTCTTAAATCTCAGAGAGGGCCGGTGCGAGGCTCACCGGCCCAGCCTACGGGCAAGCGTTTCGTAAAGAACTCCCCGCGGACGCGGCCGCAAACCCGACAAGCCCTCGCGCCGGCCGCTTTAACAACCACGCCGTGCATTCTTCCGTCCTTTGAAGGAGGGCTCACCATGCTCTACCCGCGCTCTGGCCTACGACGCCAAACGAAGCGAGCCAGCGTCGCGCTGGCCTTCACGCTCGCGCTCACAGTCATTTCGGCGCTGCCGCCGCCGCGCGCGGCCCGCGCGCAGGAGGGGTCAGCGCCCATACCCGTCATCGCGCCGGGCAGCGCCTTCCGGCAGACCAACCTCGTCGCCGACTGGCCCGGCGTCGCCCGCGTCCAAGACCCCCTGCTCGTGAACCCCTGGGGCATCTCGATGACGACGACCAGCCCCTTCTGGGTGGCGAACGCGGGGACAAGTACCTC
>DASPKR010000766.1:0-3504 GCA_035627975.1 Pyrinomonadaceae bacterium
GCATCGAAGTCCTGCTGCGCGGCGGCGACGGCTCGACACTTGCCGTCCCGTTCGAGGCCGAGGAGTTCGGCGTCGGCGCGGAAGACGACACGGAAGATGATGAGAGCGTCTTCTGAAGGCCGCGCGGCCGACGCCACACTCGACGAGGCGCGCGCCTTTCTCGCTCGCGTGCGCGCGGCGGTCGAGGCCGAGCTGGGCGCCCTTGTGCCGCCCGAGAGCGCGGAGCCGCGCGCAGTCCACGCGGCGATTCGTTGGAGCCTCTTCGCGCCGGCCAAGCGCCTGCGGCCGGCGCTCGTCTTCGCCGCGGGCGAGACCTTCGGGGCGCAGCCCGCCGCGCTCACCCGCACGGCCTGCGCCTTCGAGATGATTCACACCTACTCGCTCATACACGACGACCTGCCGGCGATGGACGACGACGACCTGCGCCGCGCCCGCCCCACCTGCCACGTCAAGTTCGGCGAGGCCACCGCCATCCTCGCCGGCGACGCCCTCCAGGCGCTCGCCTTCCGGGCAATAGCCGAGGACGAAAGGCTCGACGCCGCGCGTCGCGTCGCGCTCGTAGCTGAGCTCGCGCGCTCGGCCGGCACCCCCGAGGGGATGGTCGCGGGGCAGGCGCTCGACCTCGCGGCCGAGGCGCGCGAGGGCGTGACGGCGGGCGAGCTTGAGTTGATACACCGGCGCAAGACGGGCGCGCTGATACGCTCGGCGGCGCGGGCCGGCGCGCTGGTGGCGGGCGCGAGCCCGAGGCAGCTCGAATGCGTCACGCGCTACGCAGAAGAGCTGGGGCTGCTCTTCCAGATAACCGACGACCTGTTGGACGTCACCGCCTCGGCCGAAGACCTCGGCAAGACGCCCGGCAAGGACGCGCGCGCCCAGAAGGCCACGTACCCTTCCGTCCACGGCCTCGGCCCAGCGCGCGAGCGAGCGCGGCGCGCTTACGACGAAGCCTGCGCCGCCCTCGACGATGCCGGCACGGGCGCCGAGCTCCTGCGCTCGCTCGCCCGCCTCGTCCTCGAGCGCCGCGCCTGAACGAAGGGGGCGCTCCCACTCGCCCCTCGCTCTCGACCCTATCCCGAACACGGGTCTCGCCCGATGGTTCCTTCTCTCGACCTGCTCGCGGTTCTCAACCTGCTCGGCGCGGGGCAGGGGCTGCTGCTCGCGCTGGCGCTCGCCACCGTCAAACGCGGCGACAGGGCCGCGCTGGCGCAGGTGCGCTTCCTCGTCGCGGCCTCTATGCGAGGGGCGTCGGCGAGAGGTGAGGGGCCGAGAAACTAAAAAGAGCGGGCGGCGAGGCCCGCCCCGCCGCCCGCTCTTTACTTCTCTTGCCGCGCGCTAAAGGAAGGTAACCTCGCCGTCAACGACGCGCGCGAGGTACTCGCCGTCGCGCAGAAGCCACGCGACGCGCCGGCCCGCTCGCGCGAGCTCGGCCCACTCGCTCGACTTCTTCGGGTTCTGCTCGACGAGGACGCTGTCCCCGCCCAGCTCGACGTAGCGCAGCCCCGAGCGCGAGAACTTCTTGACGCCGCGCCCGCCGCCGAAAAGCTTCTCGAACGCGACCAGTATCACGCCCGCCTCTGGAAGGTCGCTCATAAGGGAGTAAAGGGTCGGCGATCTCTACCGCTTATCGCCGTCGCCGTCGAGGAGGCCGCGCACGATCTCTATGAGCTCTCTGGCGCGGAAGGGCTTGGAGATGTACGCGTCGAAGCCGGCTTCGAGGGCGCGCCGGCGATCCTGGTTGGCGGCGAAAGCCGTGACGGCGACGCAGGGGATGGAGCGTGTGCGCTCGTCCGAGCGCAGTTCGCGCAGCAGCCCCCAGCCGTCGAGCGCGGGCATCGAGAGGTCTATGAGCGCGAGCGCAGGCAGTTCGGCGCGGGCGGCCTCGAGTGCCTCGCGCCCGTCGCGGGCCTCGCGTATCTCGTAGCCCTCGACTTCGAGCATCAGGCGCAGAAGCTCCCGGTTGTCGTCGTAGTCGTCGGCGATGAGTATGCTTCTTCGGGCGGGCATCGTCGGGCGTTCCGGCCTGCGGGGCGGCTCGCTCGCCCCCTCTTCAAAGCCCTACCGGCTCCTGGCTATGTCAGGTAGCGGGTACAGTGCCGGGAGAGTCGAACCGACCTTATAACGGGCCCGCACGCGCCGAGTCAAACCGGGCGGGCGCGCCCCGCGGAAGAGTCTCTTGACACCCCTCAGCCGCGCCGTCCATAATCCTGAAATGGCGGCGCGCGAAGGCTTTGGCACCCATCCGGCGCCGGCCCTCAAACCCGACCGGCGAGCCCGCCCGAGAGAGTGGCCTCCCTTTCAAAGCCGGTCTTGCGCGGCTCCGCCCCGGAAGCCGAACCAGCCCAGACAGAGGAGACGCAAAAGCCGTGTCGAGCGGAGACCTGGAAAAGAGCCTGCGCGCCGAGATAGAAGGCTACATCGAGGGGCGCCTGAGCGGCCTTCAGGAAGAGGTCGCGCGCCTTCAGAGCCAGTTGAACGAAGCGTTCACGCGCCTCCTGGAGCGCACCGACAGCGGCGCGCAGTCGGGCGCCTCGCTCGCCGTCGCCATATCCGATCACCTGCGCAACGCGCGCAACGAAGGCATAGAAGCCGCCGCGGCCGGCTCGACGCGCGCGCGCGCCTCATCCGAGATAGCGCTCATCAAGGCCGCCGTTGACGACCTCGAGTCGCAGCACACGCAGGCCGACATACTGAACGCGCTCGTCAACCGCGCCGCCGCGTTCGCGCCGCGCGTCGCCTTCTTCGTAGTCAAGAACGAGCGCGCCACGGGCTGGCGCGCGCGCGGCCTGGAAGGCACGGTGGGCGACGACTCCGTTCGGGAAATCTCTCTGCCCGTCTCGTCCGACACGCTCATAGGCGAGGTCGTGCGCGCGCGAAGCACCTGGAGCGGCGGCCCCGGCGCGCACGCCGAAGACCACTCCATCTACGGCCACTTCGGCGACGAGCCGCCGCAGCGCATGGTGGCCGTGCCGATGATAGCGCGCGAGAAGACTGTCGCCGTGCTCTACGCCGACAGCGCGGCGCTGGACTCTGACGCCGTCAACCTCGAAGCCTTAGAGACCCTTGTGCGCGTCGCCGGCATGGCCGTCGAGCTTCTGGCCGCGCGCCGACACGCCCCCGGCGCTGCCGCCGCGACGACTGCCGCGCAGCCCGCGCGCGAAGAGCACGCGCCCGTCGAAGCCCGGCCGGCCCCGAGCCCCGAGCCTCCCCACGAGCCCGCCGCCGCGCAGCAACAGCACGCCGCCGCGCCTTCGCCTTCCGCCGCCTCGCCGTCGGCCGAGCAGCCGCCGGTTGACGAGTGGACGGGGCGCGCTGACGTGAGCGGCGAGCCCGCCTCGTCGCCACAGCCGGCGCAGGGCGCTGAGACCCGACCGCAGCAGGCGGACGCGGCCGTCTCGCCGCTCGGCACCTCGCGCCGGTACGGCTCGATGGACATGGACTTCCCCGTCGAGGTCGGCGAGGATGAGAAGCGCTACCACAACGAGGCGCGCCGCTTCGCGCGCCTGC
>DASPKR010000767.1:0-6654 GCA_035627975.1 Pyrinomonadaceae bacterium
GCAGCCGTTGAGCAGGACGGAGACGCTGTTGGGCCTGTCGGCCGTTGCCAGGTCTGTCTTGCCGTCTCCGTCGAGGTCGGCCGCGACGACCGAGAAGGGGACGTTGCCCGTCGTGAAGTTGACGGCGGCGCCGAAAGTGCCGGCCCCGTCGCCCAGGAGCGCCGAGACGTTCTCGGAGCCGTAGTTCGCCGTGGCCAGGTCTAACTTGCCGTCGCCGTTCAAGTCCGCGGCGGCGATCCAGTTGGGGTTAGTGCCCGCGCCGTAGGCGGCCGCGGCGCCGAAGGTGCCGTCGCCGTTGCCGAACAAGACGGAGATGCTGGCGGAGTTGTAGTTCGCGGTGGCCGCGTCTGCGCGGCCGTCCCCGTTGAAGTCGCCGACGGCTATTGAAGTGGGGGCGGAGCCCGCCGCGAAGTTGGTCGGGCCGGCGAACACGCCCGCGCCGTTGCCGAGCAGCACCGAGACGTTGTTCGAGCCGCTGTTCGCGACGGCCAGGTCTGGCTTGCCGTCGCCGTTGAAGTCCCCCGCGCCGACGGACGACGGGAACGTGCCCGCGGCGAAGCTGGCCGCGGCGCCGAAGGTGCCGTCGCCGTTGCCCAGCAGCACCGACACGCCCGAGGCGTTGTAGTCGGCCGTCGCGAGGTCTGTCTTGCCGTCCCCGTTGAAGTCGCCGACGGCGACGTGGATGGGTTGATTGCCCGTGCCAAAATCGGACTTCGCGCCGAAAGTGCCGTCGCCGTTGCCCAGCAGGACGGAGACGTTGTTGGCGCCGCCGTTCGCCACGGCGAGGTCAGCGTCGCCGTCGCCGTCGAAGTCGCCGTCGGCGACCGAGTTTGGCAGGCTGTTCACGCCGTAGTTAGTCGCGGCCCCAAAGGCGCCTGCGCCGCCGCCCAGCAGCACCGACACGTTGCCGGCGGCGCCGTTCGTCACGGCCAGGTCGAGGTCGGCGTCGCCGTCGAAGTCGCCGGCCGCGACGGACGTGGGGCTGCTGCCCGCGCTGAAGTTGTTAGCCGCGCCGAAGCTCGGCGTGTCGCAGGCGCCCGGGGCGACGGCGCTCACGGGGACTTCGTGACCGGGGCTGAACAGGGCGGCGCAGAGCGGGAACGCCAGGAGGGTGAGTGACAGTCTCCGGCGGGGGGCGCGGGCGCGTGAGCTCATGGGGACTTCTCCTTGTGAGGCGTTAGGGAGGGCGCCTCGGCTCAGGGCACACGGAGACGCGGGGGGCTCAGGCGGCGCATGGCGAGTTGGTTGGCCCGCCGCCGTGGCGAGTGGCGTCGGCCGGGGTTGGCGTCCCGGCCTCTGCTGAAGGGGGCGGCGGCGTGAGCCTTCTCCACCGCCCCCGTCAAAGAGTGGCGGCGACAGTACCACGCCGCCCCCGCCGCTACAAGCTTTTTCGGGCGCAAGTCTTACTGGCCGCCGAGAGGCCAGAAGTAGGGGACGAGCAGGATGACGATGGCGAAGACGGCCAAGGTGAGGATCGAGCCGACCTTGACGAAGTCGAAGAAGCGGTAGCGGCCCGGCGTGTATATGAGCACGCAGGCCGGCTCCAAGGGCGTCAGGAACGAGCAGGAGGCCGCGTAGGTTACGGCGACGGCGAAGGCGCGCGGGTTCAGGCCGAGCAGGAGCGCAGTCTTGACCGCGATGGGCAGGACGACGAGCGCCGCCGCCTGGTTCGACATCGGCTGCGTCAGCGCCACCGTCAGCGCGAAGAAGCCCGCGAGCACCGCGAGCGGGCCGTAGGACTCGAAGTAGCGCACTATCACGTCGGCGAGGTACTGGTCGGCGTGCGTCTTCTCCATCGCCGCGCCGAACGAGATCATGCAGGCGATGAGGACTATGAGGCGCCAGTCAACGAGGTCGTACATCTCCTGCACGAGCACCGCGCGCGACACCAGCAGCACGAGCGCGCCCAGAAGCACCGCGACCGACAGCGGCACCTCTACAGGCGAGAAGTATTTCGACATTGAGAGCAGGAGGAACAGCCCGAAGGCCGCTATCGCCCAACCGCGCTTGTTCGCCCTCTCGCGCGTCCCCAGCCCGCCCTCCAGGAGCAGCAGGTTGTTCTCGGACGTGAGCCGCTCGACCCTCTCCTTCTTGCCCTGCACGAGCAGCACGTCGCCGAACCGCAAGGTCACGGTCGAAAGTTTCGTCAGCAGCGCCATGCCGTGGCGGTTGATGGCGAGCACCGTGAGGTCGAAGCGCTCGCGGAAGTTCATGCTCCGCAGCGTCCGGCCGTTCAAGTCCGACCCGCGCAAGACCATCACCTCGAACAGCTCGACGTCGCCGGCCTCGAGGTCGCGCTGGCTCAGCTTGAAGTCGGGCCGAATCTCTATGCCGGCCTCGCCCTTCACGCGCAGTATGTCGTCCATGCGCCCCTGCACGAGCAGCAGGTCGTCGGCACGTATCTTCTCCTCTGAGCGCGGCGGTATGCGCCCCTGCACGCCGCGTATGATGCCTATGACGGTGAGGTCGAGTATCTCGCTTAAGTTCGCCTCGCCGAGCGTCTGCCCGACGAGAGGCGAGCCGTCGAGCACGATGACCTCCGAGATGTACTCGCGAATCTGGTACTGATCCATCAGCGACTCGGCGCCGCCGCGGCCGGGCAGGAGCCTCAGCCCCAGCAGAAGCATGTAGAGCATGCCGACGGCGACGATGGCTATGCCGACTGGCGTGAGCTCGAACATCGAGAAGGGCCGCAAGAGCGCCGGGTCGGCGTTGGCGTAGCGCTCGCCCAGCTCCGGGTTCTGCCCGAGCTTCGTGAGCGCGCCCGAGACGGCCAGGTTAGTCGAGGTGCCGATTAGCGTGCAGGTGCCGCCCAGGATGGCGCCGAAGGCGAGCGGCATCAGGAGCTTCGACGGCTGCACGCGGGCGCGCTGCGCTATGCCTAAGACGACGGGGACGAACATCGCCGTCGTCGTCGTGTTCTTCATCACGGAGGCGCACGCGGCGGCCGTGAACATTATGAGCGTGGTGAGGCGGAACTCGTTCCCGCCCGCGATGCGGTGCAGGCGCCGGCCGACCAGGTCAACCACGCCGGTCTTGACCAGGCCGCCGGTCAGCAGGAAGAGGCCGGCGATGGTGATGACGATGTCGTTGCCGAAGCCGGCGAACGCCTGGGAGGCGTCGAGCGTCCCCGTCAGCACCAGCCCTATGACGAGCAGGATGGCGACGATGTCAATGGGGATCTTCTCGGTCGCGAAGAGGATCAGGGCGACCAGAAGCAGCACGAGGACTGTTGCGATTGACGGGGTCATAGACGACTTCTGCTATAATGCCCACACAGCCGGACAAGGTGTCGAAAATCTGTCTTTATAATTTCGCCGAAGGACTAGGGCGAGAATTTAAAGGCCAAACGGGGAAGTTTGCAAGGGGGAAGGAAAAATGGCCGAGCGCCGCGTTCTCGTCATAGAGGATCAGGAAGACCTCGCGGCTCTGTACGAGACTGCGCTGACGGAGGATGGCTTCCGGGTCTCGAAGGCCTACACGGGCGAGGAGGGCGTCGCCCTCTTCGAGGACAACGGGGCCGACGCCGTCCTCCTCGACATGACCCTGCCCGAGATGCACGGCGTGCAGACCTTGCAGCGGATACGCGAGCTTAACACCAACGTCCCCGTCGTCGTCGTCACGGGCGAGACGAGCGACGAGACGCGACAGCAGTGCGAGCGCCTCGGCGTGCAGGAGTACCTGTCGAAGCCCGCCGGCAACTCGGAAATCTCCCAGGCCCTGCGGCGCGCGCTCGCCGACCCCAAGACCACGACGGAAGAATATCAGGTCGTCACGCTCCGGCTCCCGACCCGCATCATCAGGTGCCTCATGGCCCTCGACGAGAACCTCGAGCGCGCCGTCGAGACCATCTGCGAAGAGAAGTTCGAATCAAAAACTGAAGCTTAGTCGAAGAGTTTCTGCTCGACGGCCGTGGCGGCGCGCTTAGTCGCTCTCTCCTTCTGCTGCGAGGGGTGCTGCGCGAGGTGCTCGGCGTTGAAGCCGTGCTCGCGCAGTATGGCGGCGAACTTACGCGCGCCGTGCATCGTGATGACTCTCCGCGCGCCGGACTCGCGCGCAAGGCGCAGCAGGTCGTCGAAGTCGGCGTGATCCGAGAGCGGGAGCACTAGGTCAACTCCCTTGTACATGTAGGGCGCGCTCCTGCTCACGGCCCAGCCCGTCAGCATGATGAGGTAGCGCCGCTCGATGTTAAGAATCATTGGCTGCTTGCGGCAGCCCGGCGGGGCGATGAGGACGCGGCCCTTCAGGCGCTCGCGGTCGTAGCGCTCGTACGGGCCGGAGAACTGCACGCCCAGCTCGCGGTAAATCTCAGTCACGTTCCAGACGGAGCCGTGAAGGGTCACGCGGTAGCCGCGGCGGAGCAGGAGCTCAAGCGCCTCCTGGCTCTTGCCGAGCGCGTAGGCGAGGACGACGGGGACGGCCGAGGCGGAGAGAGCGCGGTCGCACGCGGCGTAGAGCCGGTCGTAGGTGGCAACGTCGGGCGGGAAGCGGTACTGCGGGTCGCCGAAGGTTGACTCCATGACGAGCGTGTCGCACGGGACGACGACGCCGTTCTCGGCCGCGACGTTCGGCCGCAGCTTGAAGTCGCCCGTATAGACGAGCCGCTCGCCGTCCGCCTCCACAAGAATCTGCGCCGAGCCGAGGCAGTGGCCTGCCGGGAACATCGTCAGCGCGTAGCGGCCGTAGTCGCGCCGCTCGCCGTATGGCAGGGGCTCGACCTCCGTGTCGCCGACGCGGTGGCGGAATATGCGCGCCGTCTCGGGCGTGGCGACGATCGCGCGGTGCTCGGCGATGTGGTCGGAGTGGGCGTGCGAGATGATGCAGCGCTCGCGCGGCGCGTCGGCGTCGAACCAAAGGTCAAGGTCGGGCAGGTACAGCCCGTCTCTGTACTCGACTCTGAGCAAAACTTCCTCCCCCGCCCGCGCTTGCCGCGCCCGCCCGGCTTCGTTTATGTTCGGGAGCAAACTCGGGAAGATTATAACAGTTCGATGAGCGAAGAGACGCCGCGGGCGGAAGTGTTTGAGGGCGGGCCGGGAGCGGCCGAGCCGCCGAAGGAGGCGCTCAGGCGCAGGCTCGCCGCCCGAAGGCTCCTGCGCGCCGAGTCCTTCTACGGCTTCGGCTTGGCGGCCTTCGCCGTCCTCGCCCTGCTCGCCTACCGCCACGCCTACTTCGGCTGGGACTTGCGCGCGGCGCGCGCCGTGCAGTCGGTTGACTTTCCGGGCTGGGCCGAATTTATGCGCGCCGCCTCTTACGCGGGCGACGGCTGGGTGCCGCACGCGCTCGTCGCGGCGACGATGCTCCTCTTCTTCTGGCGGCGGCGCTTCAGCGAGGGCGCCGGGATAGTTCTGAGCGCCGGGGCGGGCGGCCTCTTGAGCAAGGCCCTCAAGATTCTCGTAGGCCGTCCCCGCCCTTCGGCCGACCTCGTGGGTTTCTCTTACCTGAGCGACGAGATGAGCTTCCCCTCGGGGCACGTCACCTTCTACGTCTGCTACTTCGGCTTCCTCTTCTTCGTGGCCTACGCTGTGCTGCCGCGCGGGTCGCTCTCGCGCCGGCTGGCGCTGGCGCTCGCGGCGCTGCCCGTCCTCCTGGTCGGCCTCTCGCGCGTGTACCTTCGCGCGCACTGGCCCAGCGACACGCTCGGCGCATACCTGTTCGCCGGCCTCTGGCTCGGCCTCTCGCTGGAGATGTACCGCCGCTGGAAGAAGCGCGCGACGATAAAGAAAACAGTAGGCAGTAGCCAGTAGAAGAACCTCCTCATCGGGGCGGACAGGTTCCCAGGTTCAACCCACTCAGGGCGGAGCCTACTGACTACTGGCTACCGGCTACTTGTCGTTAGCGTAAACTTCCGCGGCGAGGGCGCCTTCGATGAGGACTTCGCGGCGGAGCGTGAAGCCGGCAGCGCCCGAGCGAGCCTGCCGCAGCTCTTCGCGGTTCTCGAAGTAGGTGCGGCCACGCTGGAGTATCGCGTAGGTCGGCGGCGGCTCACGCGTCAGCTCGAAGTCGGGGTCTGAAATGGTGCGCGAGCGGAGGTCTGCGCGCCCGAACTTTTCGAGGTAGTAACGCGCAACCCCCGGCGTCTCGTGCGCCACCGTCGCGCCGGGCGGCGCGTGCTCTGCTACGTAGCGAAGGGCCTCGCGTAGCCCGTCGTCGTAGAACTCGTCGTGCGGGAAGTAGTAGCCGGCGCGGTCCGGCGCGAGCAGGTTCGTGTAGAGCGCGTGGTGCGGCGCGCTGCGGAGCGCCGCCCAAGCGGGTGCGGCCAGCAGGAAGATTGCGACTGCGGCGCCCGCCGCGGCCCCGCGCAGGCGCAGGCGCCGCGCGAGAGCCGCCGCGCGCCCGGCCGCCCACACGACGCCGACGGCCGCGAGCATATAGACGAACGGCATGAGGCTCAGCGCGTAGCGCAGCCACTTCGCGCCGAAGAGCGAGTAAGGCACCACCCACAGGACGAACATCATCAGCACGAACAGCGGGCCGGGCTCCCTCCAACGCTTCGCCGCGACGAATAGCCCTACGACGAGCATTACCAGAAGCACGGGCGGCGTCTTTATCAGAAGGAAGAGCAGGTAGAAATAGACGGGCGTCGCCCCGAAGGGCGACTTCGACACGACGTTGTCGTAGAGCGTCTCGCCCATAAGGTAGCCGTGGTGCGTCAAA
>DASPKR010000768.1:0-2578 GCA_035627975.1 Pyrinomonadaceae bacterium
AAGAGCCGGGAGTGCCGCCGGTGGTATCAGCGGAAATTCTTCTACCTGTTCACGTGCGAGTACTGCTTCAGCCACTACGTCACTGCCTTCTTCCTCGTCGTCACCGGCTACAAGCTCCTCTACGACGACTGGCGCGGCTACCTAGTCGGCGGCTTTGCGCTCGTGTGGGTCGCCAACCAGTACATGAGCCTCTACAACCGCCTGCGGCTCGACATCAAGTCGGAGAAGATCGAGACGAAGATAAAAGAGAAGGTAGCGGAAACTCAGGACAAAGGGCGGCAGTGATCAGCCGAAGAAGACCTCCGCGACCTTGTAGATTTCGTCGTCGAGCCGCTTGATCTTGTCCACGACCTCGTCGAGCGGGACGGATACGACGCTGTTGCCTTGCAAGGCGACCATCAGGCCCCAGCGCTTCTCCAGCACAAGCTCGAACGCCTTGACGCCGAAGCGCGTGGCGAGCACGCGGTCGAACGCCGTGGGCGAGCCGCCCCTCTGCACGTAGCCGAGGTTGGCGTGGCGCGCCTCTATCCCGGTGCAGCGCTCGATCTCGCGCGCGAGGTGGAAGCCTATGCCGCCGAGCCGGCCGTGTTTGTAAATCTGCTCCTTCGTCACGTCGTCGAGGAAGTCCTCGTCGGGGTGCGGGTGGGCGTCTTCGGCGATGACGACGATGGAGAAGGCGCTGCCCTGCTGCTCGCGGTGCTTCAGAAGCTCGCAGACGCGCGAGAGGCGGAAGGGGCGCTCGGGGACGAGTATCACGTCGGCGCCGCCCGCTATCCCGCCGTAGGCCGCTATCCAGCCCGAGTGGCGCCCCATGACTTCGATGACCATGACGCGGTGGTGCGACTCGGCCGTGGAGTGCAGCTTGTCCACGGCCTCCATGACTGTGTTGACGGCCGTGTCGAAGCCGAAGGGGAAGTCCGTGCCGGAGAGGTCGTTGTCAATCGTCTTGGGGATGCCGACGATGGGGTAGCCGTGGTCGCGCCACATCTCGCGCGCGGCGCGTAGCGTTCCCTCGCCGCCAACGACGACGAGGGCTTCGAGCCCGTGCTTCTCCCACGTCGCTCTTATCCGGGCGAGGTGGCTGCTGTCGTCCTTCGGGTTGACGCGCGAGGTGCCGAGGATTGTCCCGCCGCGCGGGAGTAGGCCCGTGACTGACAGGCGAGTGAGCGGCTGCATGTCGTCTTCGAGGAGCCCTCGCCAGCCGTTGCGCACTCCGATGACCTCGGAGCCCTCTTCGAGCACCGCGCGCCTGACAACGGCACGGATGACTGCGTTCAGGCCGGGGCAGTCGCCGCCGCCCGTCATAATGCCCACACGAAGACCCATCGCGCCCCCTTGAAAGTCCAGACCAACGTCAGAATTGATTGATTCCTGTCCCGCGCCTATAATCTCGCGACACACCGGGCGTGTCAAACTTAGGGTTTTTGAGGCGACGAAGGGGGCTGTGAGTTGGGCGAGGGGACGGCGGGCGCGGGCCTTCTGACTTTGAGCGCTGACACGGCGACTGACAGGCGCAGCGTTGCCGTCATGCGCGGCCGGCGCGTGCTCGCGCTGCGCGCGGGGGAGCTGCGTGACGGCGGCGCGTCGAGCGCGCTCTCGGAGATTGACGCCGCTCTACGTGAGGCGTCGGTCGCGCTTCGTGACGTGGAGCTTTTGGCCGTCGCCGCAGGGCCCGGAAGCTTTACGGGCCTGCGCTCTGGGATTGCGACGATGAAGGCGCTGGCCGTAACCCTGAATAAGCCGCTCGTGGGTGTGCAGACTCTGCACGCCGTGGCGTTCGCGGCGCGGCCGGCGCGGCGGCTCGTCGCGATGCTCCCGGCCGGGCGGGGCGAAGTCTTCGCGCAGGTGCTCGGGGCGAGCGGGGAGGGCGTCTTCGAGCTCGATGATGAGGGGGTCGCCGCACCGCCGCGTCACGTCCCTCCCGCGCGGCTGCTGGAAGAGCTTGCGCTCGGCGGCGGCGGTTTGAAGTTCGCGGGCGCGGGCGCCGAGAAGTATTTCGACTTGATCGAGGGCGCTGGCCGCGGGGCGGGCTTAAAGGTCAGGCGCGCGGCGTCGCCGGCCGAGGAGGCGGGCGAGGGCGAGTGGCTCGTACTGGCGGGCGGCGCCGAGGCGCTCGCCGAGAGCGTGGGCTTGCTCGCGCAGGCGAAGCTCGCGGCGGGCGAAGGGGCCGGCGCGGACGAGCTGCGCGCGATATACGTCAGGCCGTCGGACGCGGAGCTGAAGGAGCGATGTCAAGCGCCAGGGCAGTGAGGGAGATCGAGCACGCGGGTTTCCTCATCGGCGCCATGACCGAGCACGACCTGCTCGAAGTCGTCGAGATTGAGGAGACTACGGGGCTGAGCCTGTGGGGCTGGGACGCCTACCGCGCCGAGCTGGAAAGGCCCGAAGCCCTCATGCTCGCCGCGCGCTCGCCCCGGCCCTCCCCGCTCGCCCCGAGCACCTGCGCGAATACTTCGCCACGCCCGGCCGGGAGCATCGCTACGAGCCGCCGCGCTGGCCGCGCCGCGAACGACACGGCGTGCAAGGTCTGCACACCCACGAGCGGCTTATTCAGGGTTACGGCCAGCGCCTTCATCGT
>DASPKR010000769.1:0-8354 GCA_035627975.1 Pyrinomonadaceae bacterium
CCCGCCCAACCAGCGGAACATGTCGGTCAGGCGCTCAATCATGTGCCGTGTGAGCGCGTTCCTCTTCTCGGGGCGGTCGAGCCGCACGTAGGCGAGCGCCCCGCGCTCCTCGTAGGCGATGTTGAAATCCGAGCCCATTCGGTCTAGACCAGATTCATCGGCACGGGGTTCTTAGGGTCGGCGTAGTCGTAGAAGCCGCGCCCCGTTTTGCGGCCGTAGAGGCCGGCCATCACCATGCGCTTCAGGAGAGGCGGCGGGGCGAAGCGGCGCTCGCGGAACTCCGTGAACATTATCTCGGCGATGTAGTAGGTCGTGTCGAGGCCGACGAAGTCGAGCAGCGTGAGCGGCCCCATCGGGTGGCCGCAGCCGAGCCTCATGCCGTTGTCTATGTCAACGATGGAGCCGACGCCCTCCTCGAGCGCGCGTATGGCGTCGAGGAGGTAGGGCACGAGCAGGCGGTTGACGATGAAGCCGGAGCGGTCGCCCGCGCGCACGGGAACCTTGCCGAGCCGGCGCCCGAACTCGACGGCCCGTTCATAGACCTGCTCGTCCGTGAGCACGGTGCGGACGACCTCGACCAGCTTCATCAGCGGGACGGGGTTGAAGAAGTGCAGGCCGACGAAGCGCCTCTGCCGCTCGGGCGACGTGGAGGTCATCATCTCGGTTATCGAGAGCGAGGAGGTGTTCGAGGCGAAGACCGTCTCGGACTTGCACACCTCGTCGAGCCGCTTGAAAGTCTCGCGCTTGGTGTCGAGGTTCTCGATGATGGCCTCGATGATTATGTCGCAGTCGGCGAGGTCTTCGAGCGCCGTGGTGCCGCGCAGCCTCCCGCGAATCTCCCCCTGCTGCTCGGCCGTGATAGTCCCCTTCTCGGCGAACTTCGCGAGCGACTTGTCAATGCCAGCGAACCCGCGCTGGCAAAGCTCGTCTGTGACTTCGCGCACCGTCACGTCGAAGCCCGCAGTCGCGGCCGTCTGCGCGATGCCGGAGCCCATGAGCCCGCAGCCGAGCACGCCGACCTTCTTAATCTCCATCGTCAGTATTCTCCGTTCGTAAAGTTTTCGTTTATCGGAAAGCTACTTCCCCTTGTCTTCCGTGAACTCTATCCCGAGTGTGCGGCCCTCGCCGCGAACCCAAGCGGCGTAGCGCTCCTGCCAGCGGCCGTAGTCTTCGTTCAGTTCCTGGACGCGCCGCCGCCCGTCTTTGCCCTCCGCCCCGCCGCCCTTCGCCACGTCGGAGGCGCGCGCGAGGAGCGACTTCAGCTCGTCGCGCAGCGCCGCGGCCTGCTCGTTTACGGCCGGCGCCTTGCCCAGCCCTTCGACCGCAGACGCCAGAGCGCCAGGGTCGCCGCGCAGGAACTCGGCGTAGGCCGACTGCCCCTCGTTCATCGCGTTGACGAAGGCGACGAGCGCCTCGACGTCGCGCCCGTCGGCCTGCCGCTGCGCGCCCGCGCGGTTGCCCCAGCGCGGCGGCGGCGCCTTGAAGTTGAGGGCGACCATAACGAAGCCCGCGACGACCGCCAGCAGGCAGAGCACTTGCAGCGAGTGCCACGTGTATGCGACGGGGCCGCGCGGCCCCACACGCTTATAGCCGACGAGCGCGGCGAGCGCCGCGCCCGCCGCCAGCCCGCCGAGGTGCGCGGCGTTGTCTATGAAGCCGCTGCCGACGTAGCCGATGAAGAGGTTTATGACGATGGTCGGCAGCATCCCCGTCCCGAAGGCGCGCTTGAGGCCCTCGGGCAGCTCGTGCCTGAACTTTATGCCGAAGACGAAGAGCACGCCTATCAGGCCGAAGAGCGCGCCCGACGCCCCGGCCGACGGAACGTCGTAGGGTTTGAAGAGGAAGCGGCCCAGTGCGCCGCGCTCGGCCATCTCGGGCCAGACAGTCAGGTAGCTCGCCACCACTCCGGCCACTCCCGTCAAGACCCAGAAGACGACGAACTTCGCAGAGCCGTAGAGCTTCTCGACGTAAGGGCCGAGGATGAAGAGGCCGTACATGTTCGCGAGCAGGTGCAGGGGTCCCAGGCCCGGCACGTCAACGTGCAGGAAGATGGGCGTGACGAAGCGCCACCACTGTCCCTTCTCGTCTATCAGCGCGTTGAGCTTCGCGCCGTAAGCGATGAGGACGTTGCCCGTGGCGCCGCCCGAGAGCTTCATCAAGACGTAGAGGAAGACGTTCGCGAGCAGGAAGAGGAAGGTGAAGGTGGCCGGGCGACGGATGACGGCGCGCACGAAACGCACCGTGTCGCGGTCGGCCTGCGGCGGTCGGCGCTGCGGCTGCTCCTGCGCCTGCCCCGCGGCCGGGGCGCCGCACACCATGCAGCGCGCCTCGCCCGCGCCCACGAGCGCGCCGCAGCTTCTGCACACGCTCGGGCGGCCCGCGTAGGAGCCCCCCTGTCCGGTTTGACCTTCCGCCAAAATAGTCTGCCGAAGAAGACGAATTATCCGCTGCCCGGATTCTATAACGAAGCGCGCCGCGCTGTCACAAGGCGGGCGCCTGCACTTCTTTTCGACAGAAAAGCTGTCAGGCGTTCCCGGTCAGGGAGATCGCGTCGGCGCGGCAACAGGAGCTTTACGCGCGGTCGCGTCGCGGCTCGCGCTTTGTAAAAAGGTTGGCGGAATTTTCTGGCTGGGAGTGAAACCGCGTTGAGACTCAGGGCAAGGTTCCCCGCGCTGCTCGAAGGCCGCCACGCTCGTCGCCGGCCGGGGCGTCGCCGTCGTCGAGTCGGAGCTTACGCACTGAGGGCGGCCGCACACCTTCTTCACTCCACCTTCCCCTGAAGCTTTACCTCGCGCGGCGCGCCCAGCTCTGCCGTGACCTCGACGGGCGCGAGCCACACGAGCGTCTTTATGCGGCAAGTCCCCGTGTTGTCCTCGCGGCAGTAGTAGAGCGTGAGCTGCGCGCGGAGCGTGGCCGCCCCTTGCGAGACGGCGCGCAGCGGGAGGCGGAGTGGTAGCCTCAGGTCTTTCGCGCTCCTGACGGGCGCCACGCCTTCGCCGAGCGCGAGGCGCCCCGCGCCCGGCTCGACCGTGACCTTGTAGCGGTGCGGCGCCGAGGGGTTCAGGTGGTGGCCCGTGGGGAGCGCCACGTCGAAGACGAGAGCGGCGCCGTCGCCCGCGCCGAGCCGCTGCGGCCTGAGCTTAATCTCTTCCGAGTCAGGCCCGGCGTCGGAGCCTGCCGCCGCCGCCTCGGCTTCGCGCGCGGGCGGTTGGAGGCCGCGGATGACGAGAGTGGAGACGGCTTTGCTCTTAAGGTCAACGACGCGCACGGCGTGGTTATTCGTGTCGGCGACGTAGAGCAGGCCGCGCTCGGGCGCGACCGAGAGGCCGCCCGGCTCGTAGAACGAGCCTTCTGCGCCGTCCGTCTGTCCCGACTTGCCTGTCCCGACGAAAGTCTTCACCTGTCGCGTCGCCGGGTCGAGCTGCTTTATCTTGTGGTTGTAGGTGTCTGCTATGAGGAGACTGCCGGCGTGGAACGCGACGCCGAGCGGGTGTTGGAGGCGGACGTCGTCGCCGCAGCCGTCGCGGTCGCCGAAGTCGAAGAGGTCGCCGCCCGCGAGCGTCTGAACTTCTGCGCCGGCGCCGCCGTCAGACAGTTTTATGGCCCGGATGATGTTCGACTCGCTGTCTGCGACGTAGAGGCTCCGCCCGTCGCTCGCGAGCCCCGAGGGCTGCGCGAAGGCCGACTCGGCGCGCGCGCCGTCTGTGCGCTCCTCGCGACCCGAGCCGGCGAAGACCGAAATCTCCCGCCTGTTTAGATCGAGAGCCCAAATCTGGTGCGGGCCGGCCATCGCGACGTAGAGAGTGCGGCCGGCGAGCAGCAAGTCCCAGGGCGAGCTGAGCCGCGTCGAGAGCGCAGGCCCGCCGCTCACGCGGTAGTTGCGTAGCTGCTCGCCCGTGCCGGCTATCGTCTCTACCTTGCGCGCCTTCAAGTCAACGCGGCGTATCAGGTGATTCGCGGTGTCGGCGACGAAAAGCGTCTCGTCATCAAGAGCTAGCCCTTGCGGCCGGTGGAAGCCGGCGCGGTCGAACGCGCCGTCTGCGCGGCCGCGCTCGCCCGTGCCTATCGTGTAAAGAAGCTTGCCGTCGAGCCGGGTCACCACGACGCGGTTGTGGTTCGAGTCGGCGATGAAGAGGCGGTCGCCGCGCTCGTCGGCGAGGACTTTGCCGGGGAAGGCGAGCGGCAGGTCGCCCACCTTAGCGCGCTCGAGCGCGAGCTTGAGCGGCCGCTCGTCCAGCGCGCCGCGCTTGCGGAACTCGTTGACGAGTTCGCCGATGGCCGCGTCGAGCGCCTCGTAGTGGCCCTCGCCCGCGACCTTGCCGACGACATAGCCGGCCGGGTCAATCAGGACTTGCGTCGGCCACGCGCGCACGGCGTAAGCGTTCCATATGCGGAAGTCGGCGTCGTTGACGACGGGGTGCTCTATCCCGTAGCGGAGGATGATGCGGCGTATGTTCTCCGTCTCGCGCTCGTTCTCGAACTTGGCGGAGTGGACGCCTATGACGACGAGCTGGTCGCGGTACTCCTCTTCGAGCCGCTGGAGGTCGGGGATGACGTGCATGCAGTTTATGCATCCGTAAGTCCAGAAGTCCAAGAGCACGACCTTGCCGCGCAGGCGCGCGAGCGACAGAGCCTTGTCGGTGTTGAGCCAGCCGCGCCCGCCTTCCAGCTCCGGCGCGCGCACGCGCCCCTCCTGCCTCACAGTCACGCCCGCGCCCCCCCTCGCCCCGCCCGCCGCCGTAAGCGACAGGAAGAGGCAAGCCAGCAGAATCGTCATCTTCGTCATAAAGTTCGCGTGCGCACCCGCGCCTAGTGCGGGTGCTCGCCGGGCGGCCCGCCCCCGGCGGTTCCGCCTTCTAGCAGTTGGTCGAGCCGGTCTATGGCGCGCCGCAGGTGCGGGATCGTTATCGAGCCGCCGACGACGAGCGCGACGTTGAAGGCGTCGAGGAACTCCTCGCGCGTGACCCCCAGGTCAACGCACTGCTTTATGTGGTACGTGACGCAGTCGTCGCAGCGGAGCACGGCCGAGGCCGCGAGCCCCATCAACTCCTTCGTGCGCTTGTCGAGCGCGCCGTCCTCGTAGGCCTGCGTGTCGAGCGCGAAGAAGCGCTTGATGCCGAGGTGGCCGCCGCCCAGAAGCTTCTCGTTCATCGCGGCGCGGTAGCGGTCGAATTCGTCCATGAACAGAAACCCTCCCTTTCGTCCCCGCGCGCGCTCGCGGCCCGCACGGCTCTCCCGCGCGCCGAAGTTACGTGGCCGAGTGCCGCATCGGTTTTACACGACAGTTTAGCAGACCGCGGCGGCCGCCGCGTTGACGCGCGAGTTTTAGGCGTGCTAGAACCGTTCGCGCCCCGGCCCTCTTCGGGAAAGTGCCCGCCGGCCCTCCACTTGCGACAGATGCGGGAAGACCACGAACAAGTCACCAACGCGCGCGGGCTGCTCGTCATCAGCGCGGGCGGGCGCCTCTTCGCCGTCTATGAGGGCGAGGCCGAGTGCGTCGCCGAAGGTCTCCGGCCGGCGCCGCTGCCGCGCGCGCCGCGCGCAGTCCTCGGGGTCGTGTGCGTGCGGGGCCGAATGCGCACAGTCCTCGACCCGGCCGCGCTACTGGGCGGCGATGACGACGAGGCTGCCGTCAAGAATCATGAGCCGGCGCCGCGCCGCGTCGTCTGCCTGCGCGGCGACGAGCAGCTCGCCCTCGCGGCCGACAGCGTCGAGCACGCCCCCGCCCCCCCCGAAGAAGAGGCGGCCGCGGCCGACGAGCCCCCCCTGCGCGCGACTCTCACGCACGGCGGCCGCACAATCTTTCTCCTCGACCCCGCAAAACTCTTCGAGGCTGCCATCCACGGCTCCGAGCGCCGCAGGCAGAGGGAAAAAACCTGAGCGGTGAATCGTCTAACGTGCGGCTTTTGTTTATTAGCCGCTTACGATTTACCATCTACCGACGATGAACGAGCAGGCATTCGGGACGCTTGAGTACGAGGGTTTGCGCGCGCTCGTGCGCCGCTACGCGCAGACGCCCATGGGCGCGGCGCGCGCCGACTCGCTCGCGCCGCTGGGCTCGGTCGAAGATGTTCGGCGCGCGCTGGCGCGCGTCACGGAGTGCGCGGAGCTTCGCAAGCGCGGCGTGCGCTGGTCTTTCTCGGGGCTCGAAGACCCTTCCGACGCGCTCGCGCGCCTCGCCATCGAGGGCGCGATCCTCGACCCGCTCGTGCTCTTGGAGCTTGCGCGACTGTGCGAGCAGGCGGCCGACGCCCGCGCCTCCCTCTCGGCCGAGCGCGAGGCTGCGCCCGCGCTCTGGGAGGTGGTCGAACAACTCCCGCGCACGCTCCCGGCGCTCGCCGCGCGCGTCTTCTCGAAAATTCTTCCGGGCGGCGAATTGGACGACCGCGCGAGCCCCGAGCTTGCGCGCATACGCGCGGACATCGTGCGCCTGCGCTCCTCGATAACTCGCTCGCTCGAAGGCCTGATGCGCCGCTCGGAGGAGGCGATTCAGGACGCGCTGGTGACGCTGCGCAACGACCGCTTCGTCATCCCCGTCCGCAGCGACCACCGCGGCCGCATCGCGGGAGTCGCGCACGGCTTCTCCTCCTCGGGCGCCACCGTCTTCGTCGAGCCGCTTGAGACCATCGAGTCGAACAACGAGCTTCAGGCCCTTCGCGAGACCGAGGAGCGCGAGGTCGCGCGGATACTCCTCACGCTCGCGGAAGAACTGAGGCAAGAGTTGCCGGCGATAGGGCTCGCGGCCTCGGCGGTCGCCGAGCTGGACTTCGTCAACGCGAAGGCAGCGCTCGCCGCGCACACCCGCGCGGTCGGGCCGGTCGTCGGCGAGGACGAGACGCTCGAGCTGGTCGAGGCGCGGCACCCTCTGCTCGAAGAGAGCTTGCGCGAGCAGGGCGGCGAGGTAGTGCCGGTCTCCTTCCGCTTAGACCGAGAGCGCCCAGTCATGGTCATCTCGGGCGCGAACGCGGGCGGGAAGACCGTCGTCCTGAAGACGGCGGGGCTGCTGTCCCTGATGGCGCTCTCGGGCCTCCACGTCCCCGCGCGAGAGGCGCGGTTCCCCTTCTACGCCTCAGTGCTCGCGGACATAGGCGACCGCCAGTCGCTCGCCGCGAACCTCTCGACCTTCACCTCTCACGTCGCAAACATACGCAGCATGATGGAGCTGTGCCGCCCGCCCGCGCTCGTCCTCCTCGACGAGGTAGGCACGGGCACAGACCCCGAAGAGGGCTCGGCGCTAGGCGTCGCCGTCGTTGACCACTTCCGCCGCGCGTGCGGCGCGCAGGTCATAGCGACTACGCACTACGGCGGGCTGAAGATGTACGCGGCGAACGAGGAGGGCGTCCAGAACGCGAGCGTCGAGTTCGACGAGCGCACCTTGCAGCCGACCTACCGTCTGCTCGTCGGGGTCGCCGGCTCCTCGTCTGGCCTGGAGATCGCGCGCCGCTTCCGTTTGCCCGAGGAGGTCGTATCGAACGCGCGCTCTCTCGTCTCCGAAAACACCCTCGCCGCGGCCGACTACCTGCGCCGCATACAGCGCGAGGCAGAGGAGGCCGAGGCGCTGCGGCGCGCGCTCGAAGAAGAGCGGCGCGCCGTCGCGGAGGAGTACGCCGCGCTCGAATCGGTCGCGCAGAAGCGCGAGCGCGAGCGGCAGGCCGAGTTCGCGCGCGCGCTCGAGCGCTCGGTCGCCGACTTCGAGCGCCGCGCGCGCGAGCTTTACGAAAAGGTCGAAGACCGCGCCGCCCGCGCCCGCGTCGAGCGCGAGGCCGAGCGCCGTGCCGCAGAGCTCAGGCGCGAGGCGCAGCAGCAGCGCGCGCAGTCGCGCGCCGCCTCCGCGCAGCGCGGCGGGGAGCCCGGCGGCGTCCGCGTCGTCAGGCACGGGCGCGACCCGGAGGCGGCGCAGCCTTCATCAACGACCGACGCGCCCGCGCGCGAGCCGGCCGTGGGCGACACCGTGCGGCTGGCCTCGCTCGGCGCCACGGGAACGGTTGAGCGCATAAGCCCGAGCGGCGAGGCCGAAGTGCGCGTCGGCAACCTCCGGTTCCGCGAGAAGCTCTCGAACCTCGAGACCGTAGGCCCCGCGCGCCCGGCGCCGGCCGAAAGGGACGACGGCTCGCTCGCCGCGCGCCTGCGCGGCATGAGCCGGCGCGGCACAGAGGTGCGGCTCACTCAGTCGCGCGAGGCGCCCGACGCCGAGATAAACCTCATCGGCAAGTCCACCGACGAGGCGCGCGACGAGACCGACAAGTTCCTCGACGAGGCGTACCTGCACGGCCACGCGCGCGTCCGAATCATCCACGGCCACGGCACGGGCGCGCTGCGCCGCGCCGTCGCAGAGCTTTTGCGCAGCCACCCGC
>DASPKR010000770.1:0-3821 GCA_035627975.1 Pyrinomonadaceae bacterium
CGAACTGCGTCAGCACGCCCGAGGGCGCCCTGACGGGCTGCACGACGGCGGCGTTGCCGTCGAGCTCGCCGTATGTGGCGAACGCCTCGGTCGTCGCGGGAGTCCAGACCGGAAGCTCCACCTGCGCGGCGTCCGCGAAGCGGCCCGACACGGCGCCGACCTGGAAGCGCGCCACACCGGCGCGAGCGGCCGCGGCCGGGAGCCTGACTTCGACGCGGTCGTTTGCGGGGACGGTGACGCGGCGGCCGGCGCCGTCGGTGAACTCGGCGTTCGAGGCTCGCGCGGCGACCTCGGCGACGAGCGGCTTGTCCGTCTGGTTCTGCACGACGACGGGCAGCTCGAAGCGGTCGCCGAAGTTGAGGAAGCGCGGCGCCGACGGGCGAACCATCAGAGGCACGCGCGCCGTTATCGAGCTCTCGCCCGAGCCGAACTGCTTGCCGCCCGCGACCGAAACGGCCATGACGCGGTATCGCGTCAGGTTGTCGGGGATTTTGACCTTGACCTCGGCGCGGCCGGATGAGTCGGTCAGGACGGACGGGGCGAAGACGGCGAGCGCGTTGAAGTTCTCGCGCAGGCGGATGGCGGCGTCATCACCGCCGGGCGCGGCGCCGCCCAGCATGAGACCGCTCGTGTTGGACGCCCTCCCCCTCGCTTTCATCTGCACGAAGCCGACGGCTTCCGCCTCATCGGCCATGGCCCCCGCGCTCGGGGGCGGCGGCGCCATGCGCGCGTTCACGGGCAGCTCCGAAATGGACTGCACGTTGACGGTCTCCAACATCTCGGGGTTGACGAGCACAAGCTCGCTGCGCAGGTGGTGGTCGCTCACGCCCGGCTCGCGCCGCGCGTAGAAGACCGAGACGGGGTCTTCGAGCTTGTAGCCCGTCAGAGCGAGCACCGACTCGTCCACGACAACGACCGCAAGCTCGCTCCCGCGCACGGCGCTGCCCGATGCGTCGCGCACCTCGACGCTAACGCTCGTCTCGGCGCCCGGCTCGACGGCCGCTTCGCGCGGCGTCGCCGTCACCCGAAGCTTTCGCGCGAGCGGCGGCACAGAGAGGTCGAGCGAGCCCGACGCGAACGCGGGCCGCTTCGGCAACTTCTCGTCCGGCTCGCCGCCGGCGCCCAAACGCGCCGTCGCGCCGACCAGGTCAACCTGCACGTGCACGTTCGGCGTGAACGCCTCCTCAATCGGCACTTTGAGCGTGCGCGTCGGCTCGTCCATGCGGAAGCGCTCCGTGCGGACCAGCCCTGAGCGCCTGAGAGTCATCACGGCCTCGGCCGGGAAGAAAGGCGCCTGCACGAGAATCTCCGCCGTCTCGCCCGCGCGATACTCCTTGCGGTCGGGGATTAGGTCAACCGACTCCTGCTCCACGCCTCGCGCGGCCGGGCGCCTGCCGCCCGCTACCCAGAGCGTCAGCTCGCTCTCGTTGGGACGCTCGCGGTCGTCGAGCACGGTGGCGGTCACGCGGTAGGTGCCGCCCGCCTTCGGGCGGAAGGTGCACTTGACGGGCTCGCCCCCTGACTTTAGCGCGCAGTCCTCAAGCGGCGTCTCCTTCTGCTTCCACTCGCCCTTCTCCTGCACCCATTCGAGGAGCGCCGCGCGCACGCGCACGTCGCGCCCCGGAATGAGGCGGCCGTCGAGGTCGGTGACGATGGACTCGACTATGAGGGGCTCGCCCTGCTGAACGAACGTGCGCGGGCTGCGTATGCCGACGTAGATGTCTGCGGGGTGCACGAGCATCGTTGTCGTGCCTGCCCACTGCTGCCGGTTCACGTCGGCGACGCTGGCGGTCGCCGTCACGGTCGAGGGCTGCGGCGGGCGCACGGAGTCGAAGTCAATGCGGAGGCGGTGCTTGCCCGAGGCGTCAGTCCTCCCGCCGAAGGTCTGCGTGGTCGTCTCTCCCTCGCGCCTTTGCGCGCCGCGCCAGCCCCACCACGGAACCCAGCGGCCGAAGGTGAAGTCGCCGCGGTTCGGCGGCGTGTACTGCGCCGGGCTCGCCGTCACGTTCCAAGTGACTTCGGCGCCGGCCAGCCCGCCGCCCGCGTAGTAGTTCGCAGAGACTGTCGCGTCGGCGTGCGAGCCGACGAAGTGCGGCCCCTCGCTCGCCTGCGCCGTCACCTCGAACTCGGGCCGGCGAAACTCCTGAATCTGGAAGTGGTGGTGATACTGGCGGCCCTCTACGGCCTGGCCTCCGCCCGCGTCGAACTGTATGTGGCTGCGGCCGAGGTTCACGCCGGCCGGCAGCTTGAACCTGGTGTCGAAGCCGCCGAGCGCGTTGAGTTGCGCCGAGCCCTTCCCTATCTCGTTGCCGCGCGAGTCGCGCACGACGTAGTTAACGACTTCGGCCGCGCCGTCCAGCGCGCCGACGTCGCCGCCCTCGCCCGCGCCGACGCGCCTGATCCAGCCCTTGACGCTAACCTCCTCGCCGGGGCGGTACATCTTCCTGTCGTCGAAGACGTACCAGCGCAGCGTGTCGCGCGCCTCCGTCTTCCGCCAGCGCCCGCCCGCGCCCCAGTAGTAGAGGTCTGTGATGAAGGCGGTGTCGCCGCCGCTGCGCGCTACGAGGACGTTGCCGGCCGGCGCCTCGGCGTCGGGCAGGGGCATGCGCGCGAGGCCGTCGGCGCCCGTCCGCCCGCGCGCGCCCGAGGGCAGGAGGCCCAGCTCGACGCCCGCGAGCGGGCGGCCGTCCCTGAGCGAAGTCGCCCAGCCCACCAACTCCTTCTGGTCTGCGAAGGCGTCGAGGCCGATGCCCGTTACCTGCGCCCAGACGCGGACGACCTGTCGGTCGCGCCTTGTCACGGCCGTCCGAACGGCGGGCTCGACAATGACGACGGCGTTGCCCAAGCCCCCTTCGAGGGCGGGCGCCAGGTCAATCGGCGTCTCGACCAGCTCGTCGGGCTGAGCCTTCACGGCTACGGCCTTCGAGAAGACGAGTTTGCCCGGCGGGGCCGTCTGCGCCGCTCCGCCCCGTCTCGCGTCGTAGTAGTTGTTCACGCCGCGCATGTAGGCGACGAAGTCGTGCCACTGCTCGGGCGCGACCTTGTAGATGCTCACCTTCAGGCTGTCGTGGTTGATGCTATAGACGGAGTAGGCGGGCCTGGCCGAAGGTTCGATGACGGCGAACCAGTCGCCCGTCGTCACGAGCCCGGGCTCGGCGGCGCCGACGTTGAAGGTCACGCTCGCGGGGCCTTCGAGCGTCTGCCCGAACACGTCGCGCAGCGAGCGGTCGAAGGTGACCTTGTAAGTCGTGCGCCCGCGCTTGGCGCCCGCGACGTGCATCATCGAGCCGTAGATTTGAATCTGCGCGCCGGGAAGCTCCGGCTCGAAGCGCACCTGCGACTTGTCGAAAGCCTTCTGGTCGAGCGGGTTCGTGAACTCTATCTGCCAAGTGTCGAAGGGCGTGCAGCGGCGTTGCCAGCCGCACTGCGTGCCCGTGACGCGCAGCGGGCCGAAGGTTCTGAAGGAGAACTCTTGCGCCGTCGTCGTCACTCTCGGCCCCTCGGCAGAAGGCGTGCCGGCTCCCACGGAGACCGTGACGAGCGAGGCCTGCGGGAGCTGCGCGCTCGCGGCGCGCACGGCGAGCCAGCGGCCCTCGACCGCTGAGGCCGCCAGAGACTTTACGCTCTCGTCGGCCGCTATCTCTTCGGGCGTGGCGAGCCGGGCGCCGAGGGCCTGCCCCCCCGCGCGCAAGGTGAGCTTGCGGAGCACGGCCTCGGGGTCAATCTTCTGGTCGAACTCGATGAAGACGACGGGGTCGCGGCGCACGGGGCCGCCTTCGGGGAATTTGCGGGCGAGTTTCGGCGGCGGCGTCGAGAACTTC
>DASPKR010000771.1:0-3379 GCA_035627975.1 Pyrinomonadaceae bacterium
GCGATGACTGCCCAAAAACTCGGCCTCTCCTACGTGGCAATCGAGCAGGACAGGGTGCTCGCAACCATCGAAGCCTACCCGGCGAACAAGTACGTCTTCTTCAAGCCCGAGACGATGGAGGCGCGCGGAGGCGTCCGGCCCGACGGCGCGGGCGCGCAGCGCGAGGCCATCCTCGAAGCGTGGGCGGCGGCGATGCGCGAGGCCGGCGTGCGCGTGAACGAGCTTGAGAGCTGCAAGACGGTGAAGCGTGCGGAGGACGGCGACTACTTCACCGTCGAGACCGAGCAGGGGCCGGAGAAGCGGCGCGTGAGCTATAACGCCCGCCGCGTCGTGCTCGCGCTCGGCAACCGAGGGACGCCCATGAAACTGCGGGTGCCGGGCGAGGAGCTGAAGGTCGTGCGCGACGGGCGCGCCGAAGACAAGGTCAGGTACAAGCTCACTGACCCGGAGGAGTTCAGGCGGAAACGCATCGTCGTCGTCGGCGCCGGCAACTCTGCCATCGAGGCGGCGGTTGACCTCGTCGCCCGGCGCGACGGCGACCGCATCACCTTCCGCCCCGACCACGAGATAAACGAAGTCACCCTCGTCATACGCAGCGACATGAAGAACGACCTGAAGTTCGGCAACAAGCTTCAGGTCTATGACTGCATAGACGAGGGCAAGATTAAGGTCTTCTTCGGGACTTCGATAAAGGAGATTCGAGAGGGCGAGGTCGTGCTTATGAACGCGCGCACCGAGGAGGTAAAGGCGACGATACCGAACGACTACGTCTTCGCCATGATCGGGGGCGACCGCCCGACGAAGTTTTTAGAGTCAATCGGGATAAAGATCGGCTAGCACGCTTGCGAATTAAAGAGGGTCGGCGGAAGCCGTGCTGTCGCCGACCCTCTTCCATCCGCCCGCAATTCCCTTTACTGCTCGGCGCTCACCTCGGGGACGGGGCGGCCCATGCCCTTGTAGATTGACTCGATCATGTCAATCTTCTCCTCGGCCTCTTTGTTGGAGGGGTCGAAGCGCAGCACCTGGCGGAAGTCTGCGAGCGCGTACTTGTAGAGGCGCGGCTGGCCGGCCTCGTAATAGACGTTGCCGCGCGCCAGGTAGGCGTCGGCCGCCTCCTTCTTGTCGGCTGCGCTCGCGCCCGAAGCCTTCGCCTTGTCGGCGGCCTTCTTGATGCGCGCGTCCAGCTCCTTCGTGTCAACGAGCGCACGGTCTGCGGCCCCGTCGCCGCCGCCCTGCGGGCTCTGCGAGGCGCCGCCGTGCGAAGAGACCACGCCCACGTCGCCCGATGAGCCCTTCGGCCTGTTAGCGGAGGCGGAAGTCTGCGCGCCGCCGTTCGCTGCGGCGCCCGCCTTCGGCGCCTCAGACTGGCCGCAGGCCGCGGCGAGCAGTGCGAGCGCGGCCGCGAGGCAGGCCGTCAAAGCTTTCCCCATCACCTTTAACTCCTGAACTTTTGATTTGAGACCGGCCCCGTGATGATACACAAAGAGCGCCCGCCGAGTCACTCGGCGGGCGCTCTCGCCTTTCGACACTCGCCGCGCGGGCGGTCACGGGCCGGTGTGGCAGTTCTTGCAGTCGTTCGTCGTCGGCGCCTTGATGTTCTTGCGGGCCTCGACGGCCTGGTCGTGGCAGCCGTTGCAGTTGCGGTGGTACGCCTCCTCGTTCGAGAGGATGGTCGGGTCGGTGTCGCCCTCGTATGTCACCTGCGGAAGCTCGCCGCCTATCTTCGGCGTCTGCCCCTCCTGAGCGTGGCACGAGCGGCAGGCTATTACGTCGGGCGTCTTGGCGTCCTTCGCGGTCTCGGCCGTGAGCGCCACGGTGCGGTCGACCGGGTAGGCGGTCTTTAGCGGCGGGCGCTTCTCGGCCTCGGCGGCGGGCTGCTCGGTGTGGTGGCACTCGGTGCAGCCTATAGTCTTCGTGCCGTCAATGCTGTAGTTCTTCGTCGCGTGGTTTACGTGGCTGAAGGTGACGGGCAGGCTCTTGGCCTTGTCCTTCTTCGAGTCGGTCGAGAGCTTGTACTCGTCCTTCGGCGTCTTACTGCCTTCGGCCACGAGCGCGCCCGCGCCCGACTTGAGCGCCGACGAGTTGCAGCCGAATGCGAAGCACAGGTAGCACAGGACGGCCGCCGAGACGATGAATAGTTTCATAAATCCTTCCCCAGAGAGTTCGGACTGTAGAGACCGGCGAGATTGAAAGAGCCTTTACGACGGGGGAGATGGCCGAATCATAGACACCGCACGCGCCCCTGTCAAAAAAATTTTCAGAACCGGAACGTCTGGCCCTTGTGGCAGCGCTTGCAGTCGGCGAAGTCCTCGCCGCCGAAGGCGCGCCGGTTGTTGTGGCACGTCATGCAAGTCTGGGCGCGCGCCGAGCCGAAGTGCTGGGTCGGCGCGGGCGAGCTGACCTGGCGCCCTTGCGCGGCGCCCGCGCGCACGGTGTGGCACCGGTCGCAGCTAAGGCGCTGGCGCGGGCCGTGCGCGGCGTGGCTGAAGCCCACGGCGAAGGCGCGCGCGTTAGTCGGCGTGCGGGAGAAGCGCCCCGGCGCGTGGCACGAGGAGCACGACGAGAGGCCGCCGGCCGAAGAGCCGGGCGTGTGGCACTGGTAGCAGTTCTCGTGAGCGCCCGCCCCGGCCGGGATGGAGAGCGCGACTCCGCGCCGCGCGGGCAGGTGGCAGGAAGAGCAGCCGGCCTCGGGGCGGCCGGCGCCGCCGGTGTGCTTCGCGTGGTCGAAGCGCGCGTTGAAGCTCCTGAGCGGCGGGAAAGCCTTGAGCGGCGGCCGGGCCTGCCCCATGTCCGTGTGGCAGGTGGCGCAGAACTGCGAGCCCGAAGTCATGAACTCCTGAATGTGGCAGTCGTCGCAAGACTTGTGGCCGGGGAGCGCGGGCCGTGGCGAAGCGCCCTCGCGGCGGTGGCAGTTGTCGCACGACTGCTCGGCGTGCCTCGGCGTCGAGTGGGAGAAGCCGCCCTGAAACGCGGCGGCGACTAGCGCCGTGCGGGCGAAGCCCGTGCCGCCGGCAGTAGTCGCCGCGGCGTCCGGGCGCGCGGGCGACGCAAGCGCGAGCGCCCCGACTGCGACGGCAAACAGCGCGGCCGCCGAGGCGCCGATGCGCGCGCGCGGAGAGATTTTTTTGCTCCCTATTTCCATCCTGTCAGGGCCGGCTCACTTGGCCGGGAAGAGGTCTGCGTGCGACTTCGGCGTCGGGGCCTTGCCGAAGTTGACGTGGCACTTGGCGCACTCGTAACCGGCGCCGTCGGGCTTCCTCCTGCGCTCCACCTCGCGCAGTATGATCCCCTTCTTCGAGGGCGACGTTCCGCCGTGGCAACTTGAGGTCGAGCAGGTCTGAATCGGCACGTCGAGCGTGTCGGGGCCGAGGCGGCTCTG
>DASPKR010000772.1:0-8543 GCA_035627975.1 Pyrinomonadaceae bacterium
GAGTTCGCCGCCGTCGGCCGCATGAAGCAGCTAGCCGGCCAGTTCACGAAGGGCCTGCCCGGCGGCGCGCGCTTCCGGCAGGTCATATACCATTCGCACTCCGTCGGCGAAGTGCTCGACCGCATCGGCGAGTACTTCGAGACGGTAGCGGCCGGCCGCTTCTACGTCGGCGAAGGGACCGAGCCAGAAGAGGAAGCGCCCGCACTCGACTCGTGCGAGGCGGCGACGACGACCTTCTAACGAGCGCGCGCGAAAGGGGAGCGGCGGCCGCGCGGCCCGGTGCCTGAAGCCGGGCCGCGCGGCCGCCGCGTTTTGCGCCCCGCTCTAGCTTAGGGGGGCGAGGCGCAACTCGTGCAGGGCGGAGGTGCGTGAGTGTATGTCGGCCAGCGCCGCGCGGCTCAGGCCCAGCATCGCCAGTCGGTCGGAGCCGAGCGCGTCGAGCGCGGCGAAGTTGTAGTAGTCCTCCATGCGCGCGACGGCGTCGGCCATGTGCAGGAGGAGCGCGACGGGCGCGTTGATGCGCAGCGCGTCGTGGTGCGCCTGCACGGCGGCAGCCAGTGTGCGCGGCAGCCCCGCGGCCTCCAGGGCCCACTGACCGACCTGCGCGTGGTCAACGCCGAAGAGCGCGACCTCTTGCTCGACGCGAGCCTCGGGCGCGAGCCCTTCGAGCGTGGCGGCCTCTTCTGGGAAGAGCGCCGACAGGAGCGTCTCGCCCACGTCCTGAAGCAGCCCTAGCGTGTAAGCCTCGTCCCCGTCAATTATCCCGGTGCGCTCCGCTATGAGCCGCGCGGCCTCTGCGGCGCGAAGCGAGCGCTCCCACGCCGCGCGCTCCGGGCCTTCGCCCAACTCGCGAGTGCCGACGCTCGCCACGAGCGCGGAGAGTCGCGCCCCGCCTATGCGCGAGCACGCCTCGCCCAGCCGCGCCGTCGGCGGCGCCGTGTACTTCGTGTTCGCCTCGTGCAGCACGCGCGCGGCGAGCACGGGGTCGCGCTCGACCTCGGCGCGCAGCTCTTCGAGCGTCGGCTCGCGGTCGCTCAAGGAGAAGGCTGAGTCGTGCGTGAGCCCCGCCCACGTGTCGGGGGAGACGCGGCGGCGTATCTCGGAGAGCGCTTCGAGCTCGAAGAAGGCCGAGACGACCGCCGGGTCGAACTGCGCGCCCGACTGTCGCTCGAGTGTGGTGAGCGCGCGCTCGTGGTCGCACGCCTCGCGGAACGAGCGCGGGCTCGTCATCGCGTCGTAGGCCGCGGCGACGTGGATGATGCGCGACGCCAGGGGGATCATCTCGCCCGAGAGGCCCTCGGGGTAGCCCGTGCCGTCCCAGTGCTCGTGGTGGTGGCGCACGGCCGCGGCGACCTCCTCCATCTCGGGCACGCCCGAGAGCATGCGGGCGCCGCGCTCGGCGTGCTGGCGGACGATAGATCGCTCCTCTTCGGTGAGCGCGTCGGGCTTGAGGAGTATGCGGTCGGGCGTAGCTATCTTGCCTATCTCGTGCAGCAGCGCCGCGAGCGTGAGCTGTTCGAGCTCCGAGTCGCGGAGGCCCATGCGGCGGCCGATTGCGGCTGCGTAGCCGCTCACGCGGCGGGCGTGGCCGTGCGTGTACTCGTCCTTTGCTTCGAGCGCGTCGGCGATCGTGCGGACGAAGCCGCGCGTCATCTCGAGCAGCCGCGCCTGAAGCCGCTCGTTGGCGCGCGCCAGCTCGTGCTGGCCGCGCGTGGCCTCGTAGTGCTCGAGGGCGCGGGCGGCCGTGAGCCGCAGGTCGTCGTTGTTCCAGGGCTTCGTCGCGTAGCGATAGACCTGCCCGCAGTTGATGGCCTCAACGAGCGCCTCCATGTCCGTGTAGCCCGTGAGGATTATCCTGACCATGTGGGGCCGAAGCTCGGCGGCGCGCTTAAGGAGCTCGATGCCGGTCATGCCGGGCATGCGCTGGTCGGTGATGAGCAGCGCGACGTCGTGCTGCTCCAGGAGCCTCAGAGCCTCCTGGCCGGAGCCCGCGCTCAAAACCTGATAGTCGCGGCGGAAGAGTCGTTCGAGCAGGCGCAGGTTCGCGGGCTCGTCGTCAACGACCATTATTTTGTAGGGCATCGTGGGGAACTCCTGGCCAAGTCTTTATTCTGTCCCGCCCGGCCGCGCGCAGACGGGGAGGCCGACGACGAAAGTCGTGCCTTCGCCCACGCGGCTGCGCACGCGTATGAAGCCGCCGTGGCGCTCGACGATTGAGTAGGTGACGGAAAGCCCGAGGCCCGTGCCTTCGCCCACGGGCTTCGTGGTGAAGAACGGGTCGAAGATTTTCCGAAGGTGCTCGGCCGCGATGCCGCAGCCCGTGTCCGTGACGGCGACGTGAACCGTGCCCTTCTCCATGTAGGTCTGTATGACTACCTCGCCGCCGCCCCGCGCCTCGACGGCCTGCGCGGCGTTCGCCAGCAGGTTCATCCAGACCTGGTTGAGCTGGCCAGCGTAGCAGTCCACGAGCGGCAGCTCGCCGTACTCGCGCCGGAGCCTTATCGCGCCGCCGCTGTAGTAGCGCGAGAGCAGCCGCACCGACGAGTCAATGCCTTCGTGTATGTCCACCTTCTTGAACTCGGCCTCGTCGAGGCGCGAGAAGGTTCGCAGGTTCTGGACGACGGAGCGGATACGGTCGGCGCCGTCGCGGCAGTCGTTGATTATCGAGCGCAGGTCTGAGAGCGTTGCCTCGTAGTCTATCTCGCGTTTCAGCTCGGCGACGCTCGCGCCGAGCGGCTCGGGCAGGTCTGAGGCGTCGTAGAGCGCGAGCAGCCGCTCGACGGCCTCCACGCCCTCGGCGAGGAAGTCCATGTTGCCGTAGATGAAGCCGGCCGGGTTGTTAAGCTCGTGCGCGACGCCCGCCGCCAACTGGCCCAGGCTCGCCATCTTCTCGCTGTGGACTATCTGGGCCTGTAGGCGCTCGAGCTCGGCCTTGCGGCGCGCGAGCTCCGAGTTGCGGCGCTCGAGGTCTTGCTTGTAGCGGCGCGCGTCGCGCAGGAGCGCACGCCGCTCAAGCGCGCGCTCGACCGACAGCTCCAGGACGTGCAGGTCAACGGGTTTGAGAAGGTAGTCGGACGCGCCTATACGCACCGCGTCGAGGACGCGCTGCGTGCGGTCTATGCCTGAGACCATTATGACGGCCGTGTCGGGGTGCTGCGTGATGACGCGCCGGAGCAGCTCGACGCCGCCCAGCCCCGGCATCAGAACGTCCGTGAGCACGAGCGCGAACTCGCGCCGCGCCAGCAGCGCGAGCGCCTGCTCGGCGTTCGCCGCGGTCGAGCAGTAGTAGCGCGCGCCGAGGCAGTCGGAGAAGAGCGTGCGCACGGCCTCGTCGTCGTCAACGATCAGGAGGCTGCGGTCCGGCTTCTCGACCTGCGGGGCCGCGAGGCCCGCCGCGCCGGCTTGTAGTGTGGCGTGAGGCGCGTGTGACATAGAAAATTTGTGCCGCTTCGGTGATTGAGAGTCGCGGTCGGGCGGCGGTGAGGCCGTCACTTCGACGGGCGCCGGGGTGGGGAAAGTAAAACCCCCGGCGGCGAAGGCGCCTGCGGGGCGCTCTGCGCCGGGATTACTAAAGCACCCGGCGTGCCAACGGGGCGCGTCGGGCCGTCCGCCG
Source organism: Pyrinomonadaceae bacterium (assembly GCA_035627975.1). GTDB lineage: Bacteria > Acidobacteriota > Blastocatellia > Pyrinomonadales > Pyrinomonadaceae > QHXN01. The sequence continues at coordinate 3,614 of DASPKR010000772.1, forward strand.
GTTTTGCCAGAAATTTTGCAGAGGGGAAGGGGGCCGCGGCCCTCCGGCCTCCCGGCCGGGCGCGCCGCGACTGCCAAAACTTGTCAGGAGGGCCGCTGATTTTTGTCAGCCGTCAGGGCGCGTAGTAGGCGTTCACGTCCGCGATGAAGTGCGTCGTGGAGAACGGGAATATCTGGAACGCGCCGTCGCCGCCCAGGCTCACGGTGAAGTGGTTGGAGAGCACTTGGCCGGGGCCGTAGTTCAGGTTCGACACGAGCGGCCGCGCCGCGCCGCTCGGGTAGAGCGTGACGTAGCCGAAGCCCGCGCCCGCCGCCGTGTTGATCACGGTCGAGTTGCCAACCACGGCCAGCGCGCCCGCAGGGACTATTATCGGGCCGCACGTCCCGCGCGCGGCCTGGGTGCGCGTAGCGCCGGCGCCGAGCGGCGCGCCGGGGTTGTAACAGGCGGGCTCGCCGGGCCTCGTGTCGAGCAGCCGGAACGGGCTCGGCAGAGGGTTGTATAGAAGGCCGGCCACGCCGTTGGCATCCGCGGCGGCGCTGTTGCTGAAGTAGCCGGAGACGTCAACTATCAGGTCTGTGGTCGAGAGCGCGAAGATTTTGAAGGCGCCGTCACCGCCTAGGCCCGCCGCGAAGGCGTTCGATAGCACCTGCCCAGCCGTGTAGTTGATGTTAGAGACGCCGGGCCGCGCCGAGCCGCTCGGGTAGAGCGTGATGAAGCCCGGCCCCGAGCCCTGTAGGTTGTTCACGACAGTCGCGTTGCCCACGACGGCCAGAGCGTCATCGGGGATGACGAGCCCGTCGCACGTGCGACGCGCCGCCTCGGTGCGCGTCATGCCGGCGGCGATGGGCGCGCCCGGCGCGTCGCAGGCCGCCTGCCCCGCGCGCGTGTCGAGCAGGCGCACGGGCCGCGGGAGCGGGTGGAAGTAGAGCCCGCCCGCGCCCGGCGGGGCGTAGTACCCGGTCACGTCAACGATGAAGTCGGTGGTGGACAGCGCGAAGACGTTGAAGGCGCCGCCGGCGCCCAGGCCCACGGTGAAGGCGTTCGAGAGCACTTGCCCGGCGGTGTAGTTAATGTTCGAGACGTTCGGCCGCGACGCGCCGGAAGAGTAGAGTGTGACGAAGCCGGGCCCGGCGCCTTGCAGGTTGTTGACGACCGTGGCGTTACCGGCTATCGCCTGCGCCGAGGCGGGGATGGTGACGCCGCCGCAGGTCAGCCGGGCCTGCTGCGCGCGCGTCGAGCCGGCGGCGAGCGGCGTGCCGGGGTTCTGGCAAGCCGCCTGCCCCGCGCGCGTGTCGAGCAGGCGGACGGGCGAGGGCAACGGGTAGTACTGCAAGCCGGCGCCGCCGCCCATCTCGCCCGCGGCGAGCGTGAGCGAATAGGCGCCCGTCGCGCCCGCGGCGGCGGAGGTGGCGCGAATGGTGTAGGTGCCGGCCGAGGGCAGCGTGAAGAGGCCGCCGCCGTCCGGTATACGCGCGTTCGTGCCGCCGCCCCCGCCGTCGCCCTCGGCGACCGCCGAGCCGCCCGGCCCGAGCAGGTAGAGGTAGGCGTCGAAGGCCGACGAGTTAAGGGAGACGGAGACCTGCTGGCCGGCGGAGCCGGCGAAGGTGTAGTCGTCGTAGTAGCGGCCGCCGCCGAGGGCGCAGTCGGTCGTCGCGAGCGCGCCGTCCAAAGTCTGCCCGACGCCTATGGGCGAGGGTGCGGGGCAGGTGAGGCCCGGCCCGTCCTTCTCCCGGCCCACCCAGCTGTAGTTAGGCACGGCGAAAGAGCCTGTCCGCCCGCCTTGCAAGGTGTGGGCGGTCACGACCCACGTGTCGGTGTAGTCCTTGTGCGAGCGGACGCTGAAGTAGTCGCCCCACGCGTTGTTGGAAGGCCCCGCGGTGCCGCCGGCGAGGAAGTGAAGGCCACCCACGGTCGCGCCGCCCGTCTGCACGTCGTCGCTCACCCAGACCTGCGTGCCGGGGTAGGGGAAGCCGTCGTCGGCCGAGCCGCCGCCGACTTGCAGCGTGCCGGCGAGGTGGCCCGACGCGTTCGGCGAGGCCGTCGGGTAGAGGAACGCGTACCTCGGGTTCCAGATTTGCCCCTGGCTGATGAGCGCTCCGTTGGCCTCGCTCAGGCGCACGTGGACGACATAGGGGAAGGGGAAGTCGGTGTCCTGCCGCGCGTTGAACATGACGCCTATTACGCCGCCGGCGACGTAGGCCGCCACGGGCCGCGAGTCGGCCCGCGCGGCCCAGTTCGAGCCGTCGGGGCTGACCGCCTCGCCGTCGCGGCTCATGCGCGTGAAGTAGCTGAGCTGCACGTAGTCGTAGTAGATGAGGTTCTCCGAGTCGGGCCACTTGTGCACCCTTATCTGGTGCGAGTTGGCGAAGGCGATACAATACATCGTCGTCGCCGCCCCCTCGGTGCAGCGGAACGTCCCCGTGTTGTCCGACGTGAAGTAGTTGTAGCTGAAGCCGGTGCCGGCGGCGAGCTCCGCGAGCGGGACGCGCATGACGGCGGCGCCGGAGAAGAAGCCACCCTGCGTGAAGACGTTCGAAGTGATGTAGACGAAGCTCGACCCGACGGTCATGCTGGGGTAGTCGAACCAGTCGCCTACGCCGAAGCCTACGGCCTGCGGCGTAAAGTCCCAATATACCCAGGAGTTGGTGGCGAGCCCCGCGCCGCCGACGGCGCGCGCGAGCCGGAACGTCCCCGTGCTCGTGTCCTCCCTGTACTGGAGCCCCCACAGAATCATGTCCTGCGCGGGCGCGTATGCCGTTACCTGGTCGCAGCAGAAGCCCCCGTTGACGGGCGGGAAGAAGGAGTAAGGGTTGATGTAGGTGAAGGTGCTGCCTCCGTCGGCGGACTTGGCCGCGTACCAGTTGGCCGTATAGAAGACAGCGTCCCCCGCGTTGACGGCCGTCGGCTCGAGGACGGTCGCGCGCTGGCTCGTAGGCACCTCTTCCGGGGTGAAGTTATGCGACTTGAAGAAGACGAGGTCGTCGGGCGCCTGCTGCTGCAGCCCGACTTCGGCCATCGCCTTGGAGACGCCCCCGTCGGCCTCCGTGGGCGGCGATATGGTCGCAGGGGGCGCGGGCGGCCCCTCGGGGAGCGAAGCCTCGGGGCTCTCCTCCTCGTGCTCCTGCCGCTCGACCATCTGCGCCGCCGTGATGGCCGGCTTCGCGGAGACCGCGCCGTGGTTGACATCGGCCTTAGCCACGGCGTAGGCCGTGCCCGCCATTGCCTGCCCGCGGCCGACGAGCGACTTCGGGTCGCCCATCTCCTGCGCCGCGGGCGCGGGCGACTGCCGTTCGGGCGCCCCGGCGCGCGCAGCGCCCCGCGCCCCGAAACTCGCGAGCGAAGGCGTCGAGGCGAGCAGGGCCGCCATAAAGCAACTGACGGCGGCGAGCGTAAGCTTTTTTCTCACGGGCGGAATCCTTCCGGCCGGGCTTGAGGGCGCCAGGGCCGCGGCGCGTCGCGCGGGGAAGCCACGACCTTCTGCGGCAGCGGACGGTGAGGCCTGTCAGGGAGACAGGCAGACGATATTCCGAACGCCGCGCGATGTCAATAAACTCTGAGGTGGGCGCACTAACGGGCGCAGGCTCAGAGCCCGAGCGGGCGGGGAGACTTGCCGCCGAAGAACCACGCGGCGCCGACTCTCAGGCGGTGGTGCCAGGTCGGGAGCCGGGTCGTATAGAGGGCGAAGCGTGCCTGCCGGGCGAGCCGGCCTTCGATGACGCGGCCGGCCGTGAGCACGGCGGCGTCGTCCGTGCCGAGGCTGACGGCCTCGCCCAACTCCTCGAAGCGGCGCGCGGAAGGGACGCTGCCGTCAATGAGAGCCTGCACGTTGGCGGCGGCGAGCGCAGACTGCTGGAAGGCGAGCTGCGCCGTGCCGGCGAGGCTCGGCACGATGTCGGGGAAGAAGGCTACGTCGCCGAGGGCGAAGACGCCGGGGCGCCCGCGGAGCTGCAAGGTCGGCTCGACGACGAGCTGCCCGCGCTGCGTCTTCTCGGCGTCGAGGCGCTCGACCAGAGGGTTGACGCGCACGCCCGCAGTCCAGACCGTGCCGGCCGACTCGACCGTGGCCTGCTCGCCAGCGTGCTCGAGGACTACGCCACGCGGGAGCACCTTCACGACGCGCGTCTCGGTGTGGACGTCCACGCGCTTCTCCCGCATCACCTCCTCGACGACCTCGCGCAAATCTGCGCCCATCGTCGGCACCAAACCTTTGCCCATCTCGACGACGAGCACGCGCGGCTCGCCGTGAAGGCCCCGCCGCCGGAAGGCGTCGCGCAGCAGGTCTGCCATCTTCGTCGAGAGCTCTACGCCGCTGGCGCCGCCGCCCACGACGACGAAGGTCGCGGCCCTCTGCGCGTCCTGCGGCGCGGCGTCGGGCTGTATGCGGTCGAGCGCCTCTATCATGCGGCGGCGCAGGTCGTCGGCGTGGCGGATTTTGCGGAAGGGGAGCGCGTGCTGCTCGGCGCCCTCGACGCCCCAGAAGTTCGTTACGCCGCCGACCGCGAGCACGAGGTAGTCGTAGGCGAGCTTGCGCACGCGGCCCGCGACCGATACCTCGCGCGAGCCGAAATCAACGCCGGTGACGGCGCCCTGCACGAACTGCACGCGGTCGTCCAGCAGTTCGCCGTAGCGCGGCGCGATGTGCCACGCCTCGACCTCGCCGCTCAGGTACTCGTAGAGGAGCGGCGTGTGCAGGAAGTGATCCTCGTTCGAGACGAGCGTCACCTGCCCCGCGCCCGCGAGGCCCAGCGCCGTGAAGAGCCCGCCGAACCCGCCCCCCACGATGACTATGCGCGCGCTCTCCGCGTCGCGCTCCTCGCTTGCGTCCATCAGGCGTCGTCTCCCATCCGCGTGTTGCCGAACCGCGCGGCATGGTAGCAGAGAAGCCGCCGCGCGCGCACGCCGCGGCCGCGAAGGGCCGCGCGGGCTGTGC
>DASPKR010000773.1:0-2744 GCA_035627975.1 Pyrinomonadaceae bacterium
ATAGCGACCGTCGGGCTCGACTTGTCCTGCACCGAATAGAACTTCAGGCCGTTCGGGAGCGTGCGCTCCTTGTACTCGATGGGAGGCACGCGCGTCTGCGCGAAGGCCGGCGGCGCGGCGGCGAGCGCGGCCAGCAGCAGCATTAGCACCGCGGAAGCGTAACGAAGCATCTTTGACAACTCCTCTTGTTTCGGCCGGGGCGGGCGCGAACGAGCGCCCTCGCGTGACTCCGAAGACTCAGGCTCGCGCCGTTCGATGCCGCCCGCGCGGAAGATTGTTGTACGCTTGAAGCCGGGCGGCGAAAGCCTGAGAAGGAAGACGAAGCGCTGCGGCCGCCCGCGGCTCAGACACTTTTCTACGCCCCGCCCGGCCCGTTAGTTTCCGCGTAAGCCCGTCAGCCGCGAAATATTCCTCGCCAGCACGCCCGCCCGTATGACGGCCTGGAAAAGGGTACGGCGGGCTGGATATTTCGGCCCCGGCGGCGCCCGCTGCCATTCTGGCGGCGCCGCGAATCTTAGTATAAAATGGCGCACAGTGGCGAACGCGCGGGCGGCCGCGCCGGCAGGCGCCGGCAGTTGGGCCGCCGTGGGCGCGTCGCCACGTTCGGCGTAGGGCTGTTTTACAGCCGGGTCTCACAGGGCATGGCAGGCGGTTTAGTAATACACATCTCTAACGGCAGCCGGAGGCAGACCGAGGTGCTCTCGACCGAGCGCGTGCGCATAGGCCCCGGCGAGGACTGCCACATACGCCTCGGCTCCGACCTCCTCACGGACTCCAGCATCTTCGTCGAGCTCGCACGCCAGAACGGCAACTTCCGCGTCGCGGAGTTCGACCCCGAGATGGGCATCACCCTGAACGGCCGCCCCGTCTCGCGCGGCGCGAAGATCGAGGACGGCGACGAGCTTCGCTTCTCGGCCTTCGACATCGCGATGCAGTTCTTCCCCGTCGGCGAGCTTCCGGCCGTCGTCGCGCACCGCCGCGCCAGCGTCGCCCCCTTCATCGAGCAGGCAGCGATAGAAGCCTCCGCCACCACGCGCCGCGACGACGCCAAAGTCTTCCTGCGCGAATTCACGCGCGAGCTTCTGCGCGAGATAAACTGGAGCACGAAGATTGTCACGCTGCTGATAGCCGTCTCGCTCGTCGGCGGCATTCTCTATATCGGCAACGCCGTCTATCACGAGCTGCGAAAGGGGCGCGACCTCATCAACCGGCAGAACGAGGAGCTTGCTCGCCTGCAAGGGGAGCTGAAGAAGGTCAACGAACAGTTCGGCGAGGTTGACCAGAAGAACCAGGAGATTTTGGAGAGCTTCTCGCTCGCGCCGCGCATACGCACGCAGTACGGCAACGGCGTCTGCCTCATCGCCGGCTCCTACATGCTCTTCGAGGCGGGGACGGGGCGGCCGCTGCGCTACCCCGAGGCGCAGACGAACGAGGACGGCACCGTTTTGCAGTCGGGGCAGGATCAGGCTGTGCTCACGCCCGAAGGCACGGGGCCGCCCTTCATACGCGACTTCGTCGGCACGGGCTTCCACGTCGGCGGCGGCTACATAGTGACGAACCGCCACCTCGTCATAGAGCCGTGGACGGCCGACGAGAGCGTGCAGGCGCTGAGCGCGAGCGTGCGCGGTCAGTTCCGCGTAACGCGTATCGTCGCCTTCTTCCCCGGCGTGCGCCTCCCCTTCGTCATGAAAGTCCGCCAGAGCTCGACGCGCGACGACCTGGCCGTGGCACAGGTCGAGGCCAAAGACTTCCCGCCGACCATCCCGGCGCTGCCGCTCGACCGCAAGTCCGAGGCAGCCGGGGTCGGCAAGGCAGTCGTGATGATGGGCTACCCGAGCGGCGAGGAGCGCCTGCTCGCGACGCTCCCGGAGGCAGAGGCCCGCAGCATCATGCAGCGCTACGGCGCCTCGGTGGAGACGCTCCTGACGCACCTCTCCGAGCGCAACTACATCAAGCCGCTCACCACGCAGGGCCACATCTCCGACCTCGAGAGCCGCGGCATAATCTACGACGCGAAGAACGCCGTAGGCGGCTCCGGCTCGCCGCTCTTCGGCCAGTCGGGCCGCGTCATCGGCATCAACTTCGCGACGTTCACGGGCCTTCCCGACCAGAACTACGCAGTCCCCGTTAGCGCCCTCTACCCTCTGCTTGCGCGCGCCGGCTGGAAGTCGGACGAGCCGTCGGACGAGGCGGCGAGCGCCAACTCGAACTCGGCCACGCCGAAGGAGCAGAAGGACTCGCCGTCGCGCACCCCCGCGTCGAACCAATCCCGCTAAGTGAGCACGCGCGAGCGCGCCGTGTGTGTGACTTCGTAAAGTCGCACAGGCGCCGTTTTGACAGCGCGGGGGTTGTCGGATAATCTCCAACGTTTAAGAAGGCGGGCGCCGGGCCGAAGGTTTTGCGCGCCCGCCTATTTTCGGCACGGAGTCTCATCTAAGAGTTTTGTCTGCAAGGGCCGCGACAATCACGACCGCCGGGATAACCCCCGAACTTTTTCCCGAACAACTCGCCCGCCCGGCGAGCCGCGCGCTCGTCGCGGCGGCGCTCGCCGTCTTCCTCCTCGCGGGCTTCGGCCTGCGCGCCTACCGGCTCGGCACCGAGAGCCTGAGCGAGGACGAGTTGAACAAGGTTCGCGCCGTCGCAGAGTACCGCGAGCGGGGGTTGACGCCCGCCAACGGCGAGCACCCGTTCCTGATGAAGGCGCTGCTGACCGCGAGCATCTCGGCCTCCGAAGCATGGAACTC
>DASPKR010000774.1:0-3066 GCA_035627975.1 Pyrinomonadaceae bacterium
GTGTCGGGGTAGCGGTAGCCGTAATAGTCGTCGAGCAGGCCGCCCGCGTATGAAGGGTCTAGCCGCGAGAGGACGACCTCCGCGGCCGTCTGGCCGAGCAGCGTGAGCATCTCGCCCTTGCTTACCTCGCCGGAGCCGGCGAGCCCTATGACCTGCGCGAGCCCGCTCAGTACTGAGACGAAGGCGCTGCCGTCGTCGTTCATGCCGAGCTGGTAGAGGCCCGGCTCGCGCAGCTCGACGGCGCCGTAGGGCGTCGCAACTTCGTATAGCTCGCCGGAGTCTAGCGACCCCAGGTCGAAGACGGCCGAGCCGTCACGCAGCGCGAGCTGCGTGCGCCGGTCGGAGAGCGAAAGCACTTCGAGAGACGTGCCGGGGTCTAGCCGCGCGTAGTTGCGCCCCGTGAAGGCCACGGACGCGCTCGAACCCTCGCCCGCGTAGAGGCGGTCGCCCTCCGTGATCGGCGTGTTCTGCTCCGCCAAAAGCCACTCCCTATCGTCGGCCTCTTCTTCGAGGCCGCGGTCGAGCCCCACTTGGCCGTCCACGCGCTCGAGCCTCGCCGCCCGCGGGACGGCCAGCGCCTCCGCCGTCGGCTCGTTCCTCACCCAAAGCGCGGCTGCCACCCCGCCGACCACGGCGAACAGCAGCGCGATAATCGTTAAATGCGGCCACACCGGCATCCTCTTCATGAAATACCTCCCCCCGACGCGTTTAAATCGGATTTGTTTCTCCCTCCCCGTCGCAACCGCCATGCCAGCCGGCCCGATTCCGGGGCGCGACTCTTAGTCGTTAATTTGGAGCGTTTAGCGGCGAGGCCCGCGCCGCCGCCCGGCAGCGCTTGCGTGCGTAAATCAGGCACAGCGCCCCATAACGTTTACCGCCCGGCCCATCCGGTGAGCGGCTCACCCTTGCTGAATGAATGCTCATTCAGTTATGATGCGCGCGTCCCCGTAGGTCGGTGAATCACCCGGAAAGGCTGTCTTCCCCTATGAATCGGATTGTGAGGGCCGCGGTGCTGGGCGCGGGCACGATGGGCGCGCAGATAGCGGCGCACCTGGCGAACGCGGGCGTGAGGGCGCTCCTCCTCGACATCGTCCCGAAGGAGCCGACGCAGGAGGAGAGTGCGCGCGGCCTCACGATTGAGAGCCGCGAGGTGCGCGACCGGATTGCGCGCGCGGGGCTCGAGGCCGCTAAGAAGGCGAAGCCGGCCGCGTTCTTCTCGCAGGAGAAGGCCGCGCTCGTCGAGGTCGGCAACTTCGAGGACGACATGGCGCGGCTCAAGGAGTGCGACCTCATCATCGAGGCCGTAGTCGAGAACCTCGAGATAAAGCGCCGCCTCTACGAGCGCGTCGAGCAGCACCGCCGGCCCGGCTCGGTCGTCGCCTCGAACACGAGCGGCATACCCATCCGGCAACTCGCCGAAGGGCGCTCCGAAGACTTCCGCGCGCACTTCCTCGGCATACACTTCTTCAACCCGCCGCGATACCTGCACCTGGTCGAGCTCATCCGAACCGAGTGGACTAAGCCGGAAGTCTCCTGCTCGCTCTACGGCTTCCTCGACCGCCGCCTGGGCAAGGGCGTCGTCCCGGCCAAAGACCGCCCGAACTTCATCGCGAACCGCATAGGCACCTACGGCGGCCTCGTCACCATAAAGACGATGCTCGAGGACGGCTACTCGATAGAAGAGGTTGACAAGATGACGGGGCAGGCGGTGGGCCGCCCAAAGACCGCGACCTTCCGCCTCTTCGACTTGGTCGGCCTCGACGTTTTCCTCCACGTCGCCGAGAACCTCTACGGCGCGGTGCCGGAGGACGAGGAGCGAGAGGTCTTCGTCGCGCCGGAATTCCTGAAGCAGATGGCCGGGCGGGGCCTGCTGGGGAACAAGACGAAGGGCGGCTTCTACCGGAAGCAGAAGGGCGAGGGCGAGAAGCAGGAGATTTGGACTCTCGACCACGCCTCGCTCGAGTACCGCCCGGCGCAGAAGGTGAAGCTCCCCTCGCTCGACGCGGCGAAGAACATCGAAGACACGCGCCAGCGCCTCGGGGCGCTCGTATGGGGCAAAGACCGCGTCGGCCAATTTCTGTGGAAGACCGTCTCGAAGACGCTCGTCTATGCGGCGAACCGCATACCCGAGATAGCCGACACGGTGCTGGAAGTTGACCGCGCGATGAAGTGGGGCTTCGGGTGGGAGCTGGGCGTCTTCGAGGTTTGGGACGCGATAGGCGTGGAGAAGTCGGTCGCGTGCCTCGAAGATGAAGGGCGCGCGGTTCCCCGGAACGTCCGCCGCATGTTGGAGGCGGGCGTCAAGAGCTTCTACAAGTCCGAGGGCGGGCAGGAGTTTTACTTGGACTTCGCGAAGGGAGACTACGCGCCCGTCACGCAGCCGCCGGGCGTCATCGTCCTGAAGTCGGTCAAAGACCGCACGGGCGTCATCAAGCGAAACGCGGGGGCGTCGCTCATAGACCTGGGCGACGGCGTCGCATGCCTTGAGTTCCACTCGAAGATGAACTCCATCGGCGGCGACACGCTCCAGATGTTGAAGACGGCGCTCGCGGAAGTCGAGCGGAACTTCGTCGGCCTCGTCGTCGGCAACCAGGGGCAGAACTTCTCCGTCGGCGCGAACCTGATGCTGGTGCTGCTCGGCGCCCAGGAAGAAGATTGGGACGAGCTCGACCTGGCGATCCGCGCCTTCCAGCAGGCGACGATGAGTTTGCGCTACTCGCCGAAGCCCGTCGTCGTCGCGCCCTTCCAGATGACCTTCGGCGGCGGCTGCGAGATGACGCTCCACGCTGACCGCGCGCGCGCGGCGGCCGAGACTTACATCGGGCTCGTCGAGGTCGGCGTCGGGCTGATACCCGCGGGCGGCGGGACGAAGGAGATGCTCGTCCGCGCGCTCGACGCCATCCCGCCGGGCGTCACCGACGCAGACCCTTTCCCCTTCGTCAAGCGCGCCTTCGAGACCATCGCGCTCGCGAAGGTCGCGACCTCGGCCGAGGAGGCGAAGCAGTACGGCTTCCTCCGCGATGAGGACTCCTACTCGATGAACGCCGACCGCCTCATCGCCGACGC
>DASPKR010000775.1:0-2679 GCA_035627975.1 Pyrinomonadaceae bacterium
CTAGCCTGTTCGCCGTAACGTAGATGATTCTGGAAGCCGACGAGGTTGTAGGCGTCGGCCATCAAATTCTCTTGTCTTAACTGTACGGCGGCGTAAGGCTCGCGGCCCGTGCGCGGGTCTGTGAGGCCGACCGGCTTCATGGGGCCGTAGCGCAGGGTGTCGCGGCCGCGGCGGGCCAGTTCCTCGATTGGCAGGCACGCCTCGAACCAGCGCGTCTCCTCGAAGCGGGCGAGCGGGACGCTCTTTGCTTCGACGAGCGCGTCGTAGAAGCGGGCGTAGTCCTCCTCGCTCATGGGGCAGTTGAGGTAGTCGTCGCCGCCCTTGCCGTAGCGCGCGGCGCGGAAGGCTATCTCGGTGTTGACGGACTCGGCCGAGACGATGGGCGAGATGGCGTCGTAGAAGTAGAGCCCCGTGCCGCCCGTGAGCCGAGAAATCTCCTCGGCCAGTGCGTCCGAGCAGAGCGGGCCGGCCGCGATGACGGTCACATTTTCGTCGGAGACGCGCGTCGCCTCCTCGCGCAGGATTTGTATGCGCGGGTGCGCGCTCAGGCGCTCGGTGACGAGCGCGGCGAACCGCTCGCGGTCAACGGCCAGCGCGGCGCCCGCCGGCACCCGCGTCTCCATCGCCGCGCCGATGACGACGGAGCCCGCGCGCCGCAACTCCTCCTTCAAAAGATAAGGTGCCGTCCCCGGTTCGTCCGACTTCAAAGAGTTCGAGCAGACTATCTCGGCGAGCCTGTCGGTGCGGTGCGCGGGCGTCTGCCGGACGGGCCGCATCTCATAGAGGCGCACACGCGCGCCGGCCTCGGCCGCCTGCCAAGCCGCCTCTGCCCCCGCCAGCCCCCCGCCGATGACTACCACTTCACTCATGCCGTAAATCGTAAAGCCTCGACGGCGAATCGTAAACCGGCGGGCGCGCGGCGGGGGGCGCTAGGGCGAGGGGGGCTTCTCTTCGGTCTGCTCGTCGGCGTCGGGCTTCCTGGGCGAGTCGAGCTTGTCCTCGCCGGCGTCGGCGCTGAAGCGCTTGTAGTCGCCGAACTCGTGCGTCTCGTTAATCGAGATGCCGGCGAAGAGGAAGACGCGCGCCGAGGCGTTGACCTGCGAGTAGCGCGGCAGCCACACGCCGTCGGGCAGGCGCATCTGCTCGAAGACGAAGGCCGAGCCGGGCTTAATCGAGGCGACGAGCCCGCCTCCCATCTTGAACCCCTCGACGAGACGGGCTTCGAGCCGAACCACCTGCCGCTCGGCCGGGTCAATCCAGACGACGCCCGAGAGCTTCGAGACGATCTCCTCCTCGCGCGAGGAGGGCTTGAAACCCGGGCGCGGGCGGAAGTCGAAGACTATCGTGTCGCGGTCGCGGAAGCGCTCGCGGCGCGGCGAGACGAACTCCGCGGCGCGCAGGAAGGTAGAGATACTGAGGTCGTCTTCGCCCTCGCCTTCGCCCGCGGCCGACCCGCGCTTTTTCTTCGCCTCGGCCGCGCGCTCGGCGCGGCGGCGCTCGCGCTTGCGCTCGACCTCGGGCAGCTTGCGCTCGGCCTTCTCGATCTCCTCGGCGACGCGCTTCGACTCCTTGAGCGCGGCCTCGCCCTTGAGCGGCACGCCGTTAACGCTCACGAGCTTCTCGACGGCGCCCCAACCGACTATCGGATAGACCTCATAGACCGAGACCTTCTCCTTCTTAACCTCGCCCTTGTCGGTCAGCTCGCGCTCCGTGACCTTGTGCGTGAAGGTGTAGTCGTTGACGCGGCGGTCAACTTCGTTCTGGTTGCGCGCGAGGTCGCGCAGCAGCGCCGGTATGTCGAGCGAGGCGTCGGGCGGCGGCTCGAAGAGCGACTCGGCGAGGCCCGTGTTGTAGCGCGCCTCGCGCAGCGTGAGCGTGAGGGCGGGCGGCGAGCCGCGCTCGATTTCCAGCCTGTGCGGCTCGGCGAGAACGGGGCTGCCCGCGCGCTGTCGCCAGTCGCCGAAGCGCACGCGCAGGCGGCGCGCGTCGTCCGCCATCTGTAGGGGGACGCGGCTCGTCGCGCCGAACCAGTAGCGCAGGCGCGCCCCGGCGCGCGTGGAGAACTCGACGAGGTAAGCCGGCTCGCCGCCCACCTCCTCGAGCGCGACGGTGCGCGCGAGCACTTTCTGCTTCTTGTAGTCGGCGAAGCCGCCAGCTTCGAGCAGCGATTGCAGCCGCGCTGCAAGCGCCTCTTCGCCCGTGAGAGTCTGCAAATGCCCGCCGCCGCCGACGGCCCACGCGGCGCGCGCGTTGGCCGCGCCCACGCTCTCGCCCGCCGTGAGGCTCAGGTCAGTCCGAAGCGAGGACGGGTTTCTCAGGCGCGTCCGCGCCTTCCCCGTAGCGCCGTCGCCGGTTGAAACGTCCCACTCGTAGGTCGCGTCTCGCAATGCCGCCAGGCGCTTCTTCCCGCCCAGCGCTTTCACGTACTCGCCGACGATTTTTTCGGGCGAGGGCAGCTTCTTCGATTCGTTCGAGCGGCGCGCGACAGCCGGCGCGGGCGCGAGCAAAAGGCAGAGGGACGCGGCGACCGCCGCGGTGAGCGAGATTCGGGACAGCGTTCTTCTCATCTTCTTTTAGACGCGGGAGAGCGTTATGAGTGTTATCCCGGCGTGTGCGGGCCGTCGGGACGTGCGAAACCGGGAGGGAGGCGCAAGGCTTTAGAGTGCCTCGCGACCGCCG
>DASPKR010000776.1:0-4514 GCA_035627975.1 Pyrinomonadaceae bacterium
ATAGCCGTCCGCAGGCCCGCGCGGTGCAGCAGCACGAGGCCGTGGCCGTCGCGCGTGTGGAAGCTCTTCTGCTCGTCGCCGCCGTCGAGGAGCGTGATGCGGCCGTCCGTGAGGACGCCGTCACAGTCCATCAGCAGAAGCTTCACGCGCGCGGCGCGCCTCTCGACTTCCCCCGCCTCAAGCATGACCTTTACCTGACCTCGAAGACCGGAATCTCGGAGAGCTTCCAGCCCGCGGGCGTGCGCGCGAAGACGAAGAGGGCCGGCCCCTGCATGTCGCGGCCCAGAGTGCGGACTGTCAGCGTCACGTCGGCGGCGACGCGGTCGGGCGCGACCTGTTCGGTGCGCAGCACGCGCGTCTGCCAGATTTCGGGCTGCGTGCCGATCAAGCCCTTCGAGAAGCTTAGAAGCTCGCCGGGGACGATTGCGGCGTCAATGTCTGCCTTCCTGCCCGAGCGTATGGCCGCGTCGAGTTGCGTGACGGCCGTCTTCAACTGCTCGTCAACTGCGGGCGCGGAGCCGGCCGCCGTTTCGGCGCGGATTCTGCCCGCGCGCGCGGCGAACGTGGAGGCGTACTCGGCCTCGATTTTCGCTGCGAGGTCGAAAAGGCGCGCGGCCTCGGCGGCGCGCTGCCGGCGCATGGCAATCTCGGCGAAGCCGACGTTGGCCCACGCGAGCGTTGCGGGCGAGGGGAGCGGCGATTCGAGCGCCGTGCGGAACTCGCGCTCGGCCTCGTCTAGCTTGCTCTGTTCGAGCAGGGCGCGGGCGAGAACGACGCGCGCCTCCTCGTTCGAAGGCGTGCGGCGGAGGATTTCGCGCGCGGCCTCCTCGGCGCGGGCCGGCTGCTGCGCCAGCTGCGCGCGCGCCTGCTCGGCCGTCTCGGCCGTGCCTGGCGACTGCGGCATAATGTCGTTCGAGTAGTCGAGCTGCGGGTAGAGCTTTTCGGGGTCTATCTCGACGCGCGTGATTCTCTCGGCGGTCTGGAAGCGGGCCTCGCCGAAGTCCTTCGCCGGAATGCGCGCCGTGGTCGTGAGCCTCTGGCCGCGCTCCGTCAGCGCGAGCACAGTCACCTCAACGTCGAAAGAGCCCGTGTTGCGCAGGGTCGAGGCCCAGCCGCCGCCGCGCTGCTGCGGCAGGCCGACGAGAAAATCCGTGTCCGTAGGCTTGTCGAAGAGTGCGGGCAAGAGGGAGACGACTCTTTCGCCGCCCGCCTCTGCGAGCCGGTTGCGCAACGAGGCGAGCGTCACTTCACGCCCCGGAGAAAATTCGGCGCGCAGCACGGCCGCGAACCGCTCGCGCCCGATGGCGTCCATAAGTATCCGCCAGACGAGCGCGCCCTTGTTCGAGGCCGAGTTGAAGTATGTGTCGAAGGCGGGAGAGATCTGCGAGAGCGGAGCGTCTTTGCGCGCGACCGAGGCGTATAGGAGCGCCATCTTCATGCGCTCCTCGTCGGCGGCCGTCTTGCCGAACTGCTTCTCGATGAAGAGCGTTGCGAGCAGCCGCGGCAGCCCCTCGCGCACGGCGCCCGCGCCCTCCCCCTGCACGCCGGCCGCCCCGCCGACCCAGAGGCGAGCGACGGCGTCCGCGATGTGCAGCGCGGTCACCGAGTCAACCTTCGGGCGGCGGAAGACGGCGTGGTCGAGCAGGACTGTCCCGGCCATGTCGAAGCCGGCTCCGCGGCGCACCCCGACGAGCCGCAGCGGCGCGTCAGGCGCCGGGCCGAGGAGGCCCGCGTAGAACGCCCGCGCGGCGGCGGCGAGGTTAATCAGTGCCTCTGCCTGCTTCCTCTCATCCTCCCCCGCGCCCGCTCGCAGCCAGGCGGAGACGCCGCGCGCGTCGCCAGAGCCCTCGGCCTGCTCCCAGCGGCCCGTCAGGAAGAAAGGCTGCGCGTTAAGAGTCTGCTCGAAGCCGGCGCCGCCCTGCGCCGCCTTGCCCGACGAGACGACCGTCTCGCCGCCGGCCGCGCCCTGCACGGTCAGGCGGAAGGGCGCGTAGTCGGCGCCGCGCGGCGCGACGGGCGTGTTCGGCGTCGGATACCAGAAAGAGAGCGGGAGGAACTGCAAGCCTTCGGGCGAGACGGCCGCGAGCCCCGTGTTCTCGGCGACCGGCAGGCGGTATTCGACAGTGACGCTGACCGAGCCTCCGGGCTCGACGGCGGAGGGGAGAGCTACCTGCGCGGTCTGCAGCTTGGTGCGGGCCTCGCTCCCCTGCCTGACGCGCGCCGAGGCGCCGCCGACCGTGGCCGACACCTCCTTCGCGTCGGGGTTTATGCGCAAGGTCATCGTGCGGCCGGCGCCCGCGCCGACGTTGCGAGCGTCTATGCGCGCGCGGGCCGAGATAGCGCGCTCGCCGCCCGCGGCTCCCGGCGCGCTCACGGTGATGTCGTAGCCCGTGACCTGCCACGCCGGCAGGGCCTGCTGCTGCCGCGCAGGCGCGATTGCTGTGGCCGCAAGCACAAGCAACGCGACCAGGGGGGTTCGTAAAGTATGAAGAAGCATGACGGGATGGGTGCCGGGGCGCAGTCGCTCCGGCCGTTCTTTTAAGTTCTCACTGCGCCGCCACCGCCGCGCGGCCGACTAGATCGTGAAGCTCCCTGAGCGTCGAGAGCAGCGCGGCCATGCGCGCGAGCGGGAGCGCGTTCGGGCCGTCGGAGAGGGCGCGCTCCGGCGCCTCGTGCACTTCCATGAAGACTGCGTCAACGCCGCAGGCGACCCCCGCGCGGGCGAGCGGTTCGATGAACTCCGACTGCCCGCCCGTTGCATGCCCGAGCCCGCCGGGCAGTTGCAGGCTGTGCGTCACGTCGAAGACGACGGGCGCGCCGAAGCGCCGCATGATGGGGAAGGCGCGCATGTCAACGACGAGGTTGTTGTAGCCGAACGTGTAGCCGCGCTCGGTCAAAAGCAGCCGCTCGCACCCGGCCGCGCGCGCCTTCGCGACGATGTTGCGCGCGTCCTGCGGCGCGAGGAACTGCCCCTTCTTGACGTTGACGGCGCGCCCCGTCCGGCACGCGGCCTCGATCAGGTCGGTCTGCCGGCAGAGGAACGCGGGGATTTGCAGAACGTCCGCGACGGCCGCCGCCTCTTCGACCTGCGAAACGTCGTGAACGTCCGTGAGCACGGGCGCGCCCGTCTCTTCTTTCACAGCGCGGAGGGCTTCGAGCCCCTCGCGCATGCCGGGGCCGCGGTACGACGCGTGCGAGGAGCGGTTGGCCTTGTCGTATGAAGCCTTGAAGACGTAGTCGAGCCCCACGTCGCGCGCGCGCTTCCGGCACTCGCGCGCCACAAACAGCGCGTGCTCGCGCGACTCGACCACGCAAGGCCCGGCGATGACGGTCAGCCGGCCGTCGCCGAACGTCGCGTCGCCCACGCGGAAAGGCTTTATCGCCTGCCCTTCATTCTCGCTCACTTAGACACGCCTCCCTGCCGCTCTACGCGGCGCTTCAACTCCCGAATCGTCTCCTGCACCTCGCGGCGGTTCTCGGCGCGCGGCGCCCCTTCCAGATACTTCTCGTACTCCTCGACTGCCTCGGCCGGGCGGCCGGTCGTCTCGTAGAGCAGGCCGAGGTTGTAGCGCGCCGCGGCGAAGTCGCCGCCTCGCTGGCTTATCGCCTCGCGGAAGGCGGCCTCGGCCGCCGAGTAATCCTTCTGCTTTGCGAGCGCGACGCCCAAAAGCATGTGGGCCTCCGGGTCGCGCCCGCCGTTCTGCTCGATGGCCGTTCGCAGCGGCTCGATTGCTTCGCCCTCCCGGCCGCGCGAGCGCACGAGGATGCTGCCTATCTGGAAGTGCGCGTCCGGGTACGTGCCGCGGCTCCGTATCGCGTCGCGGTACGCGGCGAGCGCGCCTTCGGAGTCGTTCTGCCACTGGAGCGCCATGCCGAGGTTGTATTGCGCGAAGGGGTAGTCGCCGCCGCGCTGCTCGATTGCCTTGCGGAAAGCGTCGGCCGCCGCCGCGAGCTGCCCCTTGTTCAGGAGCGCGAGCCCGAGGCGGTTGTACGCCGCGGGGAAGTCCGGCTGCAACTCTATGGCGCGGCGGAAGTCGCGTACGGCCGCGTCGAAGCTGCGTATGGAGGAGAAGTACGTGCCGTTCTGGTAGTACTGCGCGGCCGTCGTCGGCTCCCTCACCTGCGAGCCGCGGGGGCTACCCGGCCCCGCCGCCGCAAGCTCGCGCCCGACAGTCTCCGCAGACTCGTCCTCCGCGCCGGCCGCGGGCGAGACTGCGCCGGCCCTTTCATCGCGCGAGCGCCAGAGCAGCAGCCCTCCGAAGACGAGGAGCAGGGCGAGGCACAGGGCGACGACAAACCAGAGCGGCTGCGTCAGCCTTTCGGCGAGCGAGGCCGCGACGCCCTGCCACCGCCGCTTACTCGACGCAGGGGCAGCGGCCCTCTCAACTTCCGCGGCGCGGGGCGAAGCGTTGCCGGCCGTGCGCTTCGCCTCGTTCTCGTCCGTTCCCGTGGGGGCCGCTTCCGTCGTGCTCGCGGAGGCGGCGCGGCTGCGGCGCATACGCTCGATGTCTATA
>DASPKR010000777.1:0-2701 GCA_035627975.1 Pyrinomonadaceae bacterium
GGGGCGAACGAGGAAGACCTGCTTCCCGCAATCGTCTTCTCGCTCTCGCGCGCGGCCGTGCGCGAAACGGTCGTCGGCGGCCGCGCCGTCGTCGAAGGCGGGCGCCACCCCGAGCAGGAAGAGATAACTTCTCGCTTCGCCGCGCTGCAACGGAGGCTCTGGGGCCGCGGCGCGGGCGACGATGAAAGCTAGGCCGGCCGCGCGGTTGATTCGCGCGCATGGCCGGGGCCATACTTCCCGCATGGATGTCGTAGAGACGCTCGCCGGGCTCGTGGCCGTTGACTCCACTTCTTCACGCACGAACGCCGAGATAATCCGGCTACTCGCTCCGCGCCTCTCGGCGTGGGGCATGCACGTGCGATTTCTGCCTTACGAGGACGAGGCGGGCGTCGAGAAGATAAACCTCGTCGCCACGACGCACGACGCGGACGAAGTCGAGCTCGCGCTCGTCGGCCACACCGACACCGTGCCGTTTGACCCCGAGTGGGGCGAGGCTCTCAAGCTCACGGGGCGCGGCGGGCGGCTCTACGGGCGCGGCGCGTGCGACACGAAGGGCTTCATCGCGGCGGCGCTCGCGGCGGCCGGGCAGGCGGGGTTGAAGAATTTGAGAAAGCCGCTGGCCCTGGTCTTCACGGCGGACGAGGAGGTCGGATGCCTGGGCGCGAAGCGGCTCGCCGAGGCGCGCCCCTTCCGAGCGCGTTACGCCGTCGTCGGCGAGCCAACGTCGCTCCGGCCCGTGCGAGCGGGCAAGGGCTACTGCCTTGCCGAAATTCTGGTGCGCGGGCGCGAGGGCCACAGCGCCTACCCCGAGTCGGGCGCCTCTGCCGTCACGCGCGCGGCGCGGCTCATCACGCGCATCGAGCGCGTCGCCGAAGAGCTTAAGCGCGAGGCACACGAAGCCTTCGACCCGCCGCACACGACCGTAAACGTCGGGCTCATACGCGGCGGCACGGCGAAGAACATCATCGCGGGCGAGTGCCGTTTTACTCTTGAATGGCGGCCCGTGCCGGGGCAGAGGCCGGAGCGCGTGGCGGAGATGGTTAGCCGCGAGGCCGAGGCTCTGCGGGCCGAGGACGCGGACTTCGACTGCGAGGTGCGCGTCACGCGACTGGACGCGGGCATGGAGACGCCCGCCGCCTCCGCGCTCGTGCGCGAGCTGGAGGCGGCCACCGGCTTTAGCGCAGGCACCATCTCCTTCGGCACCGAAGCGCCGCAGATGGCAGAGCTCGGCGCGGAGGCGGTCGTCTTCGGCCCCGGCGACATACGGACGGCGCACCGCACGGGCGAGTTCGTCCCCGAGGAAGAGCTGCGCGGCGCCGTCTCGATTCTGCGCCGCGCAATCGAACGCTTTTGCGGCCCGGAGCATCAATAAGCTTGGCCGCACGATTATGAATTTAAGAAAAACCCTATTCCTTACGGCGATGCTCCTGTGCTCCTTCGCGCTCGGCTGCGCAGGCGCGGCGCGCGCGCAGGCGCAGCAGCAGCAGGCGCCGCTCACCAACGAAGAGTTCCTCGCCGTCGTGCGGCAGCTCTCGAAGCGGCCTTCGCTCAAGGAGCAGCTCATCGAAGACCTGCGTCGGCGCGGGATAGGCTTCCCGCTGACGCCGGGCCTTCGCTCGTTCGTGGCTACGCGCAGCGGCAACGACGCGGACCTGCGCCGCGCCCTCGAAGAGGCCGAGCGGCGCCGCCTCAACCCCGGCGAGGCCGCGCTGCTTCCGCCCTCGGCCGCCGAGGCCGAGTCGCTCCTCGCCAAGACGCGCGCCGCGACGCTCGAAGCCGCGGAGCGGATGCCCGACTTCGTCGTCAAGCAATTAGTCACCCGCTCCTACGCGCGCGGGAGGACGCAGAACTGGGTAACGTCAGACCGCCTGACCGTCGGCGTCAGCTACCGCGTCGAGGGCGGCGAGCATTACCGCCTGCTCGCCGTCAACGGCATCGCGAGCCCCGCCTCGGCGCAGTCGGACGAGCGCTCGGACTACTCGGCGGCCGGCGGCACGAACTCGACGGGCGAGTTCGTGACCGCGCTCAGGTCAATCTTCTCGGAGGAGGCCCGCGCGCAGTTCAGGGCCGTCGAGACCGCCTCCTTGCGCGGCCGGCGCACGATCGTCTATGAGTACGAGGTCAAGCGGCCGAACTCGATAAAGGTGCTCGCCTACAACAACGAGCGCTCGGTCGTCGTCGGCCACCGCGGCCGACTCTGGGTTGACCGCGAGTTGGGCCGCGTGCTGCGGGTCGAGAGCGACGCCACCGAAATACCCGCGGACTTCCCCGTCGTCGCCTCGCGCAGAGAGCTGGATTACGACTGGGTGAAGATCGAGGGGCAGGGCGAGTACCTTTTGCCCTCGCGCGCCGTGCTCGTGATGACCGTCTCGCAGGACGGCGAGGTCTATCAGAGCCGCAACGACATACGCTTCCGTGGCTACCAGAAGTACGGCACGGAGCTTCGCATCATCGAGGACGACATACTCGACGAGGAGGTGCCGGCCGAGAAGCCCCCTGAGAAGCCACCGAAGCCGTGACGGGTGAGAGGGGCGGCCAAAAGGGCGAAGCCCGGAGCGTCAGGCTCCGGGCTTCGCCCTTTTGGCCGCCGGCCCGCCTCAAATCTTGAGCTGGCCTGCCTCGATGATGGCCTTACCGTCGAGCAGGACGGTGGCGCGCGTGAGCGAGGGGAAGTAGCCGAAGGGGCTGTTGTTGTCGCCGC
>DASPKR010000778.1:0-3799 GCA_035627975.1 Pyrinomonadaceae bacterium
GCGCAGCTCAACGCGTGGCTGGCCTCGAACCGCGCCGAGGCCGAGTCACGCTTTGTCACCTCCTCGTCGCCGCCGGGGACTGCGCTCACGCTCTACGTCGTGCTCTGCTACCGCGAATGCCCGACGGACATGGTACCGATACCCGGCGAGCCGTGCCGCGACGAGAACGAGCTGATGGCGCCTTCGCGACTCGCGGACGACTTCCGCCTCGAGCTTCGCTTCGACCCGCCAGAGCAGACGGAGGAGGACGCCGTCCGCGACTTCGTCGAGTGGCTCAAAGGCATAGAGGTCGTCGAGGCGGGCGGCTCGACTCTCGAAGATTTCCTCGCCGCAGTCCGCGAGGCTTCGCACCTCTGGAAGTCGCCGCCCGACTCCCCGCCGACCGATTACATGTACGGCTCGCCGCCAGCGGGCGTCACGATACCCGCGAGCCGCGTCTGCCAGTACCTGCGCGCGGCATTCCGCGTCTGGACGACGGAGCTGCGCCCGCGCTGGCGGCCCGAGTGGTTCGACTCGCACCCTTGCTGCGAAGAGCACACGCAGGACAAGGAGAAAAAGAAGCCGGAGGAGTGCGTCCTGCTCGCCGAGCTCCGCGTGCCTCTCGTCCACGACGCCATCAACGACGTGTGGAAGGTCTCCGACACGGCCGACGTGCGGATCAACGAGGAGCGCCGCCCGTACCTTTTGAGCCTCCGGATGATTCAGGAGTGGCTGCTGTGCGGCGGCGGGGCCGCGGGCATGACGCCGGCGGCCGAAGGAGGCGCCGGGGGAGGCGCGGGCTCGGGCGGGGCCGGCGGCGGTGGAGCTGGGGGCGGGGGCGCGGGTGGCGGTGCGGGCGGTGCCGCGACCGGCTCGCCCATAGTCGCCGCGGGCAGGTTCGACGTGGAGGGCAGAGTCCCGCGCGGGGAGGGCTTCACCTTCGGCGACTTGAGAGTCGTGCGAAGCTCTACGAACCGCCTCCTCTACTCGCTGCACGGCTCGTGGTTCAACCCCAACATCCGAAACTTCAAGTACGTCGTCAAGGGCGCAGGCGTTGCGACCTTGCAGAGGGGCGCCACGAACCCCGGCACGTTCTTCGAGGTGATTCAACTGAGCGAAGAGGAGTACGCGCGCGAGTTCGCGAGGGAGATAGGCGCCTCGCCGCCGACGCTCCCCGCGCGCAACCCCGGCATGGTTGTGCGCATTTTCCACGTCAACCTTTCGGAGCTGCGCGAGCCGCTCGACGCCGGCTTCATGGTCGAGATAAGCCGCTACAACGTGAGAACGTTATGAAAGCCAAACGACTCAAAGAGGTGATCTCGGATGACGGCATCCGCTGGGTCAACTTCTTCAACGGCCGCCTGCTCTCGGGCGAAGACCTCAGCAGCGAGCAGGGCGCGAACCGCAAAGGGCTTCGCCGCCTCGGCCGGGCCGTCGGCTCCGGCGTGGCATACGGCCTCGAAGTCTCGGCGGCTCCCGGCGTCAACTCACTCGAGACCCCGCTCGTCTCTGTGCGGCCCGGCCTCGCCGTCAACGGCGAGGGGCAGACGCTCTCGCTCAAGGGCGAGGCCATTGTCTCGCTCACGCGCCCGTCTAACGCGGCCGCCGAGCATGGCTTGACCGGCGACGTCTTCGACGACTGCACGCCGCTACAGGCTGGCACTTACCTCGCGTCGGCGGGCATTTATCTGCTGACGATAGCGCCCGCGCGACAATCGGAGGGGCGCGCGCCCGTCTCCGGCCTCGACAACATCACCGCCCGCTGCAACACGCGCTATAACGTCGAGGGCGTGCAGTTCCGCCTGCTACAGATAGACGTGAGCGCGGCCGTCCTCTCAGACGCCGCGCGCCTTCGCAACCGCGTCGCATACCTCTGCTTCGGCGCCGGCGACGCGGCGCGGCCCTCGCTGCGCTCGGACCTCTTCGACTCGCCGCCGCCCGCGGGTCTCCTCGACTCGCTGCGGCCGGGCCTTCTGACAGACTGCGACGTGCCTCTCGCCATAATCAACTGGACGACGACCGGCGGCATCGTCTTCGTTGACAACTGGGCCGTACGCCGCCGCATCGCCGCCCACCCGGCCGAAGGTCACGCCGGCGCTCTCATCGGCGACGAGGCAAAGGCGGCCGCCGAGGCGCGCTTCTTGCAGTTTCAAGAGCAGCTCGAATGGATGGGCGAGAAGGAGCCGAACGTATCGGCGGTCATCGCCTCCCAGCGCTTCGACTTCCTGCCGCCCGCCGGGGTCCTCCCGCTTGCCGGCGGGGCGCAGCAGGCGGGCTTCATGCGGCTAAAATTCTTCGAGGGGCTCACGGTGCGCGCGCCCGTCTTCATCGAGGGGGCGAGGGTCGAGCAGGTCTTGCGCCAGTCGCTCTCCTACGCGCCCGTGAGCCTCGGAACGCGCGAGATGCTCTGGCTCTACGAGGTGCGCGAGAACGCGCAGGACATCGCTGACCGCGTGGCGCTGCGGCCCGCGCGCCCCTACATGATCTTCACGACCGGCCACATGCCCTTCTACGGCGAGGCCCGTTTCGACCTGTCGCGCTGGAATTACAGCAACTACTCGTCGCTATTCGACTAAAGCCAGGCCGTGAGGGAGGAGAGAGAATATGTCCACACGTTTCACACCATCAGGCGGCACGCGGACGAATGCTGCCGACGCGGGCGAGTTGACGCTCTCACTGCGCGAGGTCGTCGAAAGGCTAGGCTCTAGGCTCCCTGCGCAGACGCTCGACGAGCTTGTGCGCGAGATAGTCCTCAGCCGCCGCACAGAGGTCAGGCCGGGCGAGTTGATAACGGCGGAGCTGATGAACCAAATCCTCTTCCGCCTCACCTCACTCGAGGCACGCGTCGCCGCGCTCGAAGCGCGCGGCGGCACAACGCCCGCCCCCGGCCCGCTCACCATTACCGAGCTGATCCCAGCGAACTCGGTCCGGCTCGACAGCCCCTTAGAGGTGCGGGGCCGAAACTTCGGCTTTTCGACCGGGGCGCTACGCATCACGCTCGACAACGTCGCGCAGAATGAGGTCACGAGCGGCTCCGACGAGAGGGTGGTCTTCGTCGTCAGGAACATAAGGGACGTTACGGCGACGGGCAAGCCCGTCATTCTCCTCCTGAACAACGGGACTAGCGCCGACGAGCGTAGGATTCTTGTCACCGGCGCGCAGGACGTGGGCGGGACTGCGGAAATCAATATCGGCGAGCCAGACCCGCGCACTATACAGTCGCTCCAGCCCGTAACCTTCCGCTGCACGCTTACCTCGCAGGCGACGCTCCGAACCACCTTCAACGTGGCGGCCCGCGCCACCAGCACGGTCTCTCCCGAGCAGTGGCAGCAGGCGCAAATCTCCGTGCTCAACAGCGACGGCAGGCCGATCACTGCCACCACCTTCGAGCTCGACCCGCGCCAGTCCGTCAACTTTATCGTCCGCATCGAGAGCGTGCCGAGGGTTGCGACCGGCACTGCGTTCACGCTGAACGTGACGGCGACTTCGGGGCGGGTCACCGGCTCCTCCTCGCGCGAGTTCATGGTCGGGCAGCCGACAGTCCCAGAGGACACCGAGAACATCCCGGTCTTTTCGTTCGCTTCGGCCTCCCCCAGCACGATAATCAACCAGACGCGTGACACCATCACGCTGAGGTCCGGGCAGGAGGGCGCAATAGTGCTAAGGGCAGAGTTCGCCGCCGTAGCGACGTACGACGTAACGCTCCTGTTCGACCCCGACCCGCGCGGGTGGGTGGCGGCCCTGACCGAGCCCGCGCCCGCGCCCGGCGCCTCACGTCTGTCCGGCACTTACGACATCCGCTCGCTCGACCAGAACGGCA
>DASPKR010000779.1:0-2033 GCA_035627975.1 Pyrinomonadaceae bacterium
CTTCGGCTTCGGCCTCGTCGCCTTCGGCTTCCTCGGCATGGGGCCGGTGACGATTGCCGTTGACTCCTACGGCCCCGTGACCGACAACGCGCAGTCCGTCTATGAGCTTTCGCTCATCGAGCAGGTGCCTAACGTCGAGGAAGAGGTCAAGAAGGACTACGGCGTGACCGTCAACTTCGACCGAGCCAAGCACCTCCTCGAAGAGAACGACGGCGCGGGCAACACCTTCAAGGCCACGGCCAAGCCCGTGCTCATCGGCACGGCGGTGGTGGGCGCCACCACGATGATCTTCTCGATCATCATGGCGCTCACCGAGGGCCTGCGGCCCGAGTTCCTCGGGAACCTGTCGCTCCTGCACGCGCCCTTCATGCTCGGGCTGATTACGGGCGGCGCCGTCATCTACTGGTTCACGGGCGCGTCAACGCAGGCGGTCACGACCGGGGCCTACCGCGCCGTCGAGTTCATCAAGGCGAACATCCGTCTCGAAGGCATCGAGAGGGCGAGCGAGGAGGACTCGAAGAAGGTCGTCGAAATCTGCACGCGCTACGCGCAGAAGGGGATGTTCAACATCTTCCTGACGGTCTTCTTCGCCTCGCTGGCCTTCGCCTTCGTCGAGCCCTACTTCTTCATCGGCTACCTCATCTCCATCGCCATCTTCGGCCTCTACCAGGCCATCTTCATGGCTAACGCGGGCGGCGCGTGGGACAACGCCAAGAAGATAGTCGAGGTGGAGCTGAAGGCCAAGGGCACGCCGCTGCACGACGCGACGGTCGTGGGCGACACCGTCGGCGACCCCTTCAAGGACACGTCGTCGGTGGCGATGAACCCCGTCATCAAGTTCACGACGCTCTTCGGCCTGCTCGCCGTCGAGCTGGCCGTGAGCCTGACGCGTCAGAACGAGGGCGACACCACCCTTACGCACATACTCGCCGCGGCCTTCCTAATCATCTCGCTCTTCTTCGTCTGGCGCTCCTTCTACGGCATGCGCATTGACTCCGAGGGGCTCGAAGGCGTCGGCGAGATGGGGACGGACAGCGAGGCCATCGGCAAGGGCGCCGCGGGGTAAGAACAAGCGCGGAAGGCAGGGCGCAGAGGGATGAATTAAAACCTCTGCACCCTGCGCTCCGCACTCATCACTTCTTTCGGAGGTTCATGTGAGCACTTCTTACGCGAAGGCGGAGACTCTGGTCGGCGCCGTGGCCGCGCCCGAGGGGTGGGCGCGCTCGGCTGCGCTCGTCGTGGGTTTCAGTCTGCTTACGGCCCTGGCGGCGCAGGTCGTCATACCGCTACCGTGGACGCCCGTCCCCGTGACCGGCCAGACGTTCGCGGTGCTTCTAACGGGGGCGCTCTTGGGCTCGCGGCTGGGGGCGCTGGCGATGCTGGCGTATCTGGCTGAAGGCGCCGTCGGCCTCCCCTTCTTCCGGGGCGGGGCGGGCGGCGCGGCCCACTTCGCGGGGGCGACCGCCGGCTACCTGCTCGCGTTCCCGGCCGCCGCGTTCTTGACGGGGCTGCTGGCCGAGCGCGGCTGGGACAGGAGGTTTGCGACGGCCGCAGCCTCAATGGCGTTAGGCTCCGTCGTCATACTCGCCTCGGGCTGGGCCTGGCTCGCTCTCTTCTTCATGAGCGCGGGCGAAGCGTTCGCCGCGGGCGTCCTGCCGTTCCTCGCGGGCGACGTGGTTAAAATCGCGCTGGCCTCGGCGGCCCTTCCCGCAGGCTGGGCGGTTCTCCGCCGAAAACGCTCGCGCTAGATTCAAGACAGCCTCGCTTTTAAGCTCGCAGGCCCGTTAGCCGCTGACGCGGCTCGCGGGCCTCTTTGTTTCTGCCTCAAAAAATTTTCCCTTGACACTGCTACGACTATTGTAGTAGATAGAACCTCAACTGTAGTAAATACGCCTCGGGGCCGCCGTGGAGGGAGAGACGAAGGTGAAGCTTACGAAATTCGAGTTGGAAGTGATGGAGGCGCTGTGGGCGCTGGGGAGCGGCTCGGTGCGGGAGGTGCAGGAGCGCCTGCCGGAGGGGAAGCGCCCGGCCTA
>DASPKR010000780.1:0-9615 GCA_035627975.1 Pyrinomonadaceae bacterium
CTGACCGGGGTTCCACTTGCCGATGATGCCGGCGTTGCCGTTGGCGTGGTCGGTCTTGCGAACCCAAGCCATGACCGTTATCTCGTTTGCGCCGGTCAGGCCTGTGAGCTGGCCGACGTCAACTGAGTCGTCAACGCCGTCAAAGTTAAAGGCTTGGCCCGAGAGCCCGCCCGCGTAGCCCGCGCCGTTCTGGGGCGTGCCGTTGTCGAAGGTCGGCCCCTGTATGTCGTGCGCGTTGCCGTCGGCCGGCCACCAAGCCGCCATGTTCGACGGCACGGCTGCGCAGCCGTTGAGAGGGTCGCAGGCGTCTCCTATGCCGTCACCGTCCGTGTCCTCCTGGTTCGGGTTCGACTCCGCAGGGCAGTTGTCCTGCCCATCGGCCGCGTCGTCGCCGTCGTCGTCCGCGTCGCAGGCGTCGCCCTGAGAGTCGGAGTCCGCGTCCTCCTGGCCGGGGTTGTAGGCGAGCGGGCAGTTGTCATCGTCGTTGGCGACGCCGTCGCCGTCGGAGTCGGGCGGCAGGACGCACTCTTCCAAACTCTCGACGTAACGCGCGACTGCGAAGTTCTCAACCCCGCCGATGACGGCGTAGCCGACGGCGACGACGCGCCCGTCGGGCTGGATGGCTAGGTCGTTAATCTCGTCGTTCGAGCCGAGAGAGGTGACGGCCTTGCCGTCGAAGTCGAACGTGTTGTCGGGCGAGCCGTCGGAGTTGTAGCGCGCGAGCGCGAAGTTCCTGTTGTTCGCCTGCGTCTCGGAGAAGCCTCCGACGACGATTCGGCCGTCGGGCTGCACCTCCATCGCGTAGCCCTGGTCGTTGCCGCCCAGGTTGGTCGTGAGCCTGCCGTCGTCGCTGAAGGTCACGTCGGGCGAGCCGTCGGAGTTGTAGCGGGCTAAGGCGAAGTCTATGTCCGCGCCGTTGCTCGCGAGGCCAGCGACGAGGAGCTTGCCGTCTGACAACACCGTCACGTCGTGGGCGTAGTCGGTGCCACCGCCGAAATCCGTGCCGAAGGTACCCGCGCCGGCGAAGCCCGAATCGGTGCTGCCGTCTGAGTTGACGCGCGCCACGGCCCAGTTCCAGCTCGCGCCGTTGTGGGAGTAGCCGACGGCTACGATTTTACCGTCGGGCTGCACGGCAACGTCGCGCGCGAGGTCTGGGCTGCCCGCGACGTTGTGGAGCGTCGTCTCGCCGTCGCCCGTGAACGTGGTGTCGAGCGTGCCGTTCGTGTTCAGGCGCGCGATGAGGATTTCTTCGGCTTGGCCCGAGAAGACCGCGTAGCCTGCGACGACGATCTTGCCGTCGGGCTGCAAGGCGACGGCGTAGGCGCGGTCGCCGCCATTGCTGAAGTTGAGGCTCACGGTGCCGTCGGCGTCGCCGTCGAACGTCGTGTCGAGCGTGCCGTTAGGATTGAGTCGCAGGGCGAGGAAGTTGTCGCCGCCGCCGGCCGGGACGTTGGTGTAGCCAACGGCTACGATCTTGCCGTCGGGCTGCACGGCCACGTCCATAGCCACGTCGCCGTCGTTGCTGGCGTTATAGACGAAGACGCCGTCGCCGTCGAAGGTAGTGTCGTGCGTGCCGTCGGGGTTGAGTCGCGCGACCGTGAAGTTGTTGCCCTGCCCGCTCGCGTTAGAGTAGCCGGCGAGCACGATCTTCCCGTCCGGCTGGAGCGCGACGCCGTTCGCGGCGTTGAAGGAGGGGCCGACAGCGAACGTGCGCGCCCCCGTCCCGTTGAAGGTCAGATCAAGCCCGCCCGCGGGGACAGGCCCCCAAGACGGGTATTCGTCAACCGCGCCGACGAACGTGAGGCGGGTCACGCCCGTGCCGTCGGCATTCATGACGTAGATTTCATGGTTGCCGTCGCGAGTAGATGTGAAAGTGATTCTGGTGCCGTCGGGCGAGAATGCCGGGTAGGAGTCGGCTGCGGGGTTGCTGGTCAGGCGGGCCTGATTAGAGCCATCGGCGCCCATCACATAGACTTCTTCGTTGCCGTCGCGAGTAGATACGAAAGCGATTCTGGTGCCGTCGGGCGAGAAGACTGGCCTAGAGTCAGACGCCGGGTTATTGGTCAGGCGCGTCTGGCCCGAGCCGTCGGCATTCATCACATAGATTTCATAGTTACCGTCGCGTAATGAGTCGAAGGCGATTCGAGTGCCATCGGGCGAGAATGTCGGATAGAAGTCATGCGCGGAGTTATTGGTCAAGCGCGTCTGGTTCGAGCCGTCGGCATTCATCACGTAAATCTCAAAGTTGCCGTTCCGGTCGCTGTCGAATGCGATCTTCAAGCCGTCGGGCGACCAAGAAGGGTAGGTGTCGGCGGCGGGATTGTTGGTGAGGCGGGCCTGACCGGTTCCGTCGGCATTCATCACATAGATTTCGCCGTTGTTATCGCGGTCGCTGCGGAAAGCGATCTTCGTGCCGTCGGGCGAGAAGGTTGGGGCGGTGTCGTCGAGCGCGCTCGTGGTGAGGCGCGTCTGGCCCGTCCCGTCCGGGTTCATCGTATAGATTTCGTAGTCGCCGTTGCGGTTGCTGTGGAACGCGATCTTGCCGTTGACGCGCACGCATGCGCGGCACGCGCCCGAAGCGCCCGCGTCGTGTATGGCCTCGATTTCCGCGGCCGTGAGCGCGCGGCTGAAGATTTCGACTTCGTCAATCAGACCCTTGAAGTAGTCTGAAGAACCCTGGGCGTTGTTTCCAATGCGGATGTTCCTGTCCAGAGTGTTAATATCAAACAGGCTTTCCGAAGCCGTTCCGTCTTGCACTCCGTCAATATACAGCCTCGTGGTCGCGCCATCGTTAGTACACGCGACATGATGGAAGCCCCCGTCGATAATGCTTCTTGAGCTTTGGGCGAAAGTGCCGAATTCATTGCCGTCCGCGATGCACTCTACGGTGCCGTTTAAGTTGACCGAGATGATGTAAACGCCTTCCACAGAGATGATGCGTCGCCTGTTAGCAGATTGCGTATCAGCTTTGACCCACGCATCCAAGGTCAGCCCGGCAGGCATACTTAATACGTTGTTGGCGGTTCCGACTTCATCATTTATCCCGTCGAACTGGAACGCCTGCCCGACCTTGCCGGTCGCGTAGGTCGCGCCGTTGACGAGCGTGCCGTTGTGGCCGCCCGCGCTGTCGCCGGCCGTGTACTCGGCCTTGTACCAGGCGACGAGGCCCGACGGCGGCGCCGCACACTCTCCTTCGGACTGAACAGAGGCGGTCTGTTGAAAGGTTAAGAACAGGGCCAGCGAGCAGAGGGCTGCGAGGGTAAGGCGCAGGGGCAAGCGGGGGGACATTAATGATTCTCCTTGGGGCCGATGCTGCCAACTCTTCGGGGCGCGGGCGTGGGGCGGGCGCCTCGAAGTTATATGTAAGTCGGTTGTGAAAGATTTCGGCGTCGGTGGCTCGCAGCCGCTGCGGTCGTTCGGGGGCGCAAGGCTGCGTGTCTTCGCGTTCGGGGCCTCGGGCGCAGAAAACCGCGCGCGAAGGGCTGAATGGCTTTACGGGTTATTCAAGAACAAATGAGAAGGCGCGCTCGATAGGGTGCGGGAAATCAAGGCCCCGCTAAGGCGCGCCCGCGCTCGCGGAGGGTGACAATCTACATGCGGGGAGAGGAAATTTCAAGCGCCGGCCGTGCAGCTAAACGCCGAAGGCGCCCGCGCTTCATCTCTCGTTGGCGAAGCGCGGGCGCCTTCCTTTCGGTGACGTGCCGAGCGGGAGCCTTACGGCTTGGCAGCGCTCCCCGCGGGCGGAGGCGTCGCGGGCTGCGTCGGCTGCGTCGCCGCGGGCTTCGCGGGGTCGCTCCCCGACCTCGGGCCGCCGGGCTGCGTGGGCTGCGCCGTGAACTCCTTCTTGGCGTCGCCCGCGGCAGGTTTCGCCGCGCCGGCGGGCGGCAGCGGCGCGACGTTGCGCGCGGGGGCGGTGCGGTTGACGGGCAGAGTGTTGTAGTTGTCGGGCAGCGTCCCGCCGTTGTTGATGACGGCCTCGATGATGTCGCTGCCCTTGCTGTTGCGACTGATGATGACGCCGTCCTTGTTAACTGTCTTAGGCACGACGCCCGTTATCTCGCGCATGAGCCCGCCGAAGAAGCCGGGGCCTTCCGGCTCGGGCTCGTCGGCGCGCGAAGGGTCCGGGTCGGGGACTTGCGCGCCGATGGTCGCGAGCCGCTCCTTGGCCTTCTCGGCGAACTCGCTGTTCGGGTGGAAGCGGACGAGCTGCTGGAAGTACTTCGTCGCCTCGTCCGGCTCCTCCTCCTCCATGTAGGTCGTCCCCAGACGGAAGAGCACCTCGGCCATGTGCGAGAAGCGCGGGTACTTCTCCACTATCTCGCGGTAGCGCCCCTGTGCGCCCTTCAGGTTCGTCGCCGCCTGCCGGTAGTACTTCTCGTAGTAGTGGTTCCCTACGAGCATGTTGTGCATGGCGAGGTTCTCCTGAACCTCTACGAGCTTAATCTCGGCGTCGGGCGTGAGAGACGATTTCGGGAACTGCTGGAAGAAGGCCTTGAGGCGCTGCTCGGCCTTGCGCGCGGGCCCCATCTCGCGGTCGGGCAGGCCCATCCGCCTCATCTCGACCTCGGCCATCTTGAGCATCACGTCGTCCGCGAGCGGGTGCGTGGGGAAGAACGTGACCCAGTCCTGGTAAGCCTGCCCGGCCTGTATGAGCGCGGCCGTCGTGCCTTCGAGGTAGAAGGTGTCCGCGATGGCTAGCTTGGCGAGAGGGAGGAAGGGCGAGTCGGCGTAGGTGTTGATGACGACGCCGTAGAGCGAGCGCGCCGTCTCGTAGTTGTCCTTGCGCGCCTCTTTGGTGGCGTCCTCGAAGAGCTGACGGTCGCGGCCCGGGGCCACCGTGCCGATGAGCTCGTCGTACTTGTCGTCGCCCCCGCGGCCGAGTATGCGGCCGAAGAAGCCGGGCTTCTTCTTGTCCTTCTTCGAGGCGGCAGCGGCCGCGGGCGCCGTGCGGCGGTCGCTCGCGGTCTCGCGCATGGCGGCCTGCGTGCGCGTGTCGAGGTCTGCGACGGCCTGCTCCAACTTATCGAGCACGCTCGTGTCGTAGCGGTCAGCGCGCTCCTGCTTGCCGCGCACGTCGTTGACTTCGCTCAAGACCGAGCCGACTTCCTTCTCCAGCCCGGCGAGGCGGGCGCGCGGGTCGTCGGCGCCGGCCTGCGCCTTGTCCTTGGCGTTGAGGCCGGCGATGGCGCTGTTGAGCGTGCGGCGCATCGTGTCGAGCCGCGAGCGCATCACCTCGATGCGCTGCATGGGCGTCAACTGCGACTGCCGCGCGTAGGCCGTCGCCGACGCGAGCGGCAGCGCCGACACCTGAAGCGCAGCGCACAGGACAACAAAAACGACGTTGCGGAAACGCATGTGGAACCTCCAAAAAAGCAAGTGCGGAATGCGGAGCGCAGAGTGATGAATTAAAGGCAGAGTCTGTTAATTCATCACTCTGCGCTCCGCGCTCATCACTTCAAACCAGTTGCGCCGTCGCGGCGAGCAGGTCGCGGACGGCCCGGGCCGGGTCGCCCTGGCCGAAGACGGCCGTGCCGGCCACGAAAACTTCGGCCCCGGCGGCGGCCAACTTCCCTATGTTGTCGAGGCCGACGCCGCCGTCAACCTCTATGCGCACATTGAGGCCGCGCTCGTCAATCGTGCGGCGCAGGCGGCGTATTTTTTCCAGCGATGTCGGGATGAACTCCTGCCCGCCGAAGCCGGGGTTGACGGACATGACGAGCACATAATCGGCGAATTGCAGGGCCTCGTCCAGCGCGCCCAACGGTGTCGCCGGGTTTATAACCACGCCCGCCTGCGCCCCGCGCTTCCTGATGGCGGTCAGAGTCCTGTGGATATGCGGGTCGGCCTCGACGTGGACGGAAACCATGCGCGCGCCCGCCTCCGCGAACTGCTCGGCGTAGCGGCCCGGCTCGGAAATCATTAGATGCGTGTCCAGGGGCAAACGGGTGGCTCGCGCCAGGGACTTAACTACGGGCAGCCCGACGGTTATGTTCGGCACAAAATGGCCGTCCATCACGTCAACGTGGACGATTGAGGCGCCGCCCCGCTCGGCGGCCGCAATCTCCTCGCCCAGTCGCGTGAAATCGGCTGAAAGGATGGACGGCGCGATTTCGACCATTTTGACTTCGTTCTCCCGGAGCGTCGTCGCCTTAAGGCTGACGCCGGTTCGCGTTGACGCCGGTGCGGCCGGTCGAAGAGTTCGTTGTGCGGGGCCGCGTCGCGTTCGCGTTCGGGGCGCCGCGGTTCGCGTTGCGGTTCGCGCCGGCTGGGGCCGCGTTCGCGTTGCGCGGTGACGCCGCGTTGCGGTTCCCCGCCGCCGAAGTGTTCTGGCTGCCGTTCGCGTTCAGGTTCGAGTTGGCTGCGGCGTTCGAGTTCGTGTTTTTGTTTGCGCTGCGGCGCCGCGCGCCGTTGGCGTTGCGGTTCGCGTTCTCGCCGAGGTTCTCGGTGCGCGTGCCGCGCTTCTCTTCCTCGCGCCGCTCCTCGGCCACCTCCTCGGACGGCGGCTGCTCGCCCTCCTTCGGCGCGCGGCTGACAACGACGGCGATGGTCTGCCCTGCCTTCACAACCTCGCCCGCGCGCGGCGACTGGTCGAGTATGACGCCGGGCGGCACGTCCGGCTTGTAGCGGCGGGCGCGCTCGCGCATGTCGAGGCCGGCGCGCCCCAGTTCAGTCTGACCGTCAGCGTAGTTCTTGTTGACAACGTCGGGGACTTGGATAGAGGGGCTGCGAAGCGAGAGATAGACGGACGCGAGCAGGCCGAAGGCGAAGGCGACGGCCAGCAGCGCGACCACGAAGAGCTTACCGAACGCCGACAGGATGCCCCGCAAATCTTTGACCTCTCCGCCGCACCTCTAAAACGTTTGGGGAATGTGAACTCAGGCCCGCCGCGCGCCGGGCATACCAAGTGGCGCAGTCTAACACCCGCCATTCGCGCCCCGCAAGGGAGGGATGACGAAGGCAACCGGTTGGTTTACCGCCAACTTAAAATTAATCGCGCCTTCTGAGAGCCGCGACGAAGAAGCCGTCAACGTCGTCGCGGTGCGGCCAGGTGCGCGCAGCGCCGGACGGGAGCAGCAGGGCGTCGGGCGCTGGCGCGGCCGGCACCTGCCGGAAGTCGGAGCGTTCGTGAAGGAAAGCGGCGAGCACGTCTTCGTTCTCTTCCCTCTCGACCGAGCAGGTGGAATAGACGAGGCGGCCGCCGGGCCGTACGCCGCGCGCAGACTCAGAGAGTATGCGCCGCTGGACGGGCGGAAGCTCGGCCGCGCGCTCGGGCGTGAGGCGCCAGCGGATTTCAGGGTTGTGCCGGAGCGTCCCCGTCCCCGTGCAGGGAGCGTCCAGGAGAACGCGGTCGAACGTCGCGTCGGCGAAGGGCAGGCCCGCCTCGGCGTTTAAGGCGACCGCCGTGACGCTCTCCACGCCGAGACGCTCGCAGGACTCTCTCACCAGCCGCAGGCGGCCTTCGTGCAAGTCGCCCGCCACGATGAGGGCGCGGTCGCCGGCCAGCGCGGCCGCGTGTGTGGTCTTTCCGCCCGGCGCCGCGCAAACGTCAAGGACGCGCTCGCCCTCGCGCGCGCCGAGCACGTGCGCGACGAGTTGCGAAGCCTCGTCCTGCATGTAGATTAGCCCTCCGGCCGCAAGCTCGCGCAGGAGACGGCCGGCGCCCGCGCCTCCCTCCGCGCGCCACCCGCCCGGCGCCACGCGCGAAGGCGAGGCCGCGACGCCCGCCTCGCGCAGCCTTTCTAAAACCTTCTCTTCGCCCTCGCGCAGAGTGTTCACGCGGAAGGAGGCGGGTGCCGCGTCGTTGTTGGCGCGCGCGAACGCTTCGGCCCACTCAGCGCCGAACGACTCGGCCCAGCGCGCGACGAGCCACGTCGGGTGCGAAGTCGAGACGGCGACCCTCTCAAGCGGGTCTTTTATGTCGGCTGCGGGGTCGAAGTCGGGCTCGCGCGTCGCGCGTCGGAGGACGGCGTTGGCGAAGGGCGCGGCGTGGCGCACGCGCGACGCGTGCACGAGGTTGACGGACTCGTTGACGGCGGCGCGCGCCGGCACTCGGCTGGTGAAGCGGAGTTGATAAAGGCCGAGGCGCAGGGCGCGACGGACGGGCGCGTCAAGCTCATCGGCGCCTCGGCCCGCGAAGTGCTCGGCGAGTTTGTCCAGCCAGAGTTGCCGGCGCAGCACGCCGAGCACGAGCTCGTAGCAGAGCGAGCGGTCTTCCGTCGAGAGCCTTTCGGCCGCGCCCGCGAGCAGAGGCGCCGCGTAGGCGCCCTCCTCCTCTACGCGCCGAAGAATCTCGAAGGCCGCGGCGCGCGCCTTCGATACGCCACGCCCCTCCGGCGCCGCTACCTTCCCGCCCTTCTTAACCACGCGCACGCGCTTGCTCACGCCCTGACCGCTCCCCGCCTCGGCCGCCTCTAACCCAGCATGTCCCCGACGCCGACTCTCGCGCCGTTGAGGAAGTCGCGCGCACGCATGCGCTGTCTGCCTTCGGGCTGCAACTCTTCGACCCGCAGCACAGTCCCCAGTCCGCACGCGACCAGAAGCTCGTCCCCACGCGCCGCGATAACTTCGCCGGGCGCGCCCGTCGTCAACGCTGCCTCCGCTTGGGCGGGCGCCGCGCGCCAGATGATGAGACGCTTGCCCGCCAGCGTCGTGTGCGCGTTCGGCCACGGCTGGAAGCCGCGCACGCGCCGGGCGATCTCCTCGGCGCCGAGCGACCAGTCAATCAGCCCGTCCCCCCTTTTGAGTATTGGCGCGTGAGTGGCGAGTGAGTCGTCCTGACGGCTCGGCTCAATCTCAGAGAGGCGCGCGAGCGTCTCGCTCAAAAGCTCCGCGCCCGCGTGCGACAGGCGGGCGAGAAGCTCCGGCGCCGTCTCATCCTTGCCTATCTGCGTCGCGCTCTGCAAAAGCACCGGCCCTGTGTCCAGCCCCTCGTCCATCAGCATCGTCGTCACTCCCGACACGCTCTCGCCGCGCACGATTGCCCAGTTGACGGGCGCGGCCCCGCGGTATTTCGGGAGCAAAGAGAAGTGGACGTTCACGCAACCCATGCGGGGCGCGCGGAGGAAGGCGGGGGGGAGTATGCGGCCGTATGCGACGACGACGGTGGCGTCCGCCGCGTGCGACTCGAAGAGCGCGAGCGCCTCCGCCGTCTTTATCTTCGCCGGCTGGTGGACGGCGAGCCCCCGCGAGAGCGCGAACTCCTTGACGGGCGGCGCGGCGAGTTTGTTGCCCCTGCCCGCCGGCCTGTCCGGCTGAGTCCAGACGGCCGCGACCTCATGCCCGTCCTCCACGCAACGCCTCAGCGTCGGCACGGCCGATTCCGGCGTCCCCATGAAGACTAGGCGCATAGGAAGAAAAGAAGGCCGGGGCGGAAGAGAGGCATTCTAACTTCCGCCCCGGCCATCCCGTTCAGATCGCGCCGCGCTTCTCCTTGTTGGAGTAGCCGGGGCGGATTTTCTCGCTGACGACTTTGGCCTGCATGAAGAGGCCGAGGTAGTCGCGGCCGCCGGCCTTCGAGTCGGTGCCGCTCATGTTGAAGCCGCCGAAGGGGTGGACGCCGACGAGCGCGCCCGTGCACTTGCGGTTGAGGTAGAGGTTGCCGACGTGGAACTCGCG